>NZ_BAAALT010000288.1:0-21728 GCF_039528515.1 Luedemannella flava | reverse complement strand
CTCCGCCGCCGCGCACGCGGCGGGGGGCGCGGTCGCGCTGGCGGGCGCCCTGCCCACCCTGCGCCGCGACGTCGACACCGCCGAGGACCTGGCCGAAGCCGCCGCGCTCGGCCTCGGCCCGCACACGGCCGCCCTGCTCACCGGGGTCGGCTACCGTGTCGATGACCGGGCCTTCACTTACGACCGGCCCACGGCCGGGGACAGGGGCTGATCGATGAACGCGTCGCCTCGACAGGGCACCGTTTCTTCCTTCGACGAGGCGTCCGGGGCGGGGACCGTCCTGCTCGACGACGGCACGGCGCTCGATTTTCCGGCCTCGGCGTTCACCTCTTCGGGCCTGCGCCTGCTCCGCCTTGGCCAGCGGGTACGCCTGGAGCGAGATGGTGATGGATCGATTTCCAAGATCACAATCTTGACCCTTCTCCAACCATAGTCACTCGAAGTTCACCCCGTGTTCACTACGTTCAGGCGATGATGAGCGGGTGAGCGCCACCCCCGCCCAGCCTGCCCCTCGCCAGCGGCGAACCACCCGTTCGGCCAGCCGCCCGTCCGCCACGAGTTCGGTCGCCGAAACCGATCAACCGACCGGTTGGGTCGACCTCAACGACCGCTCCGGTCGGAGCCCGCGCAACGGCTCGGGGAAGAACACCGTGACGGCGAATCCGGCGCCGGATGAACCGGCTCTGGTCGAACCGGCCCCGGCAGCACCGGAGACGGCAGGGCCGGAAGCGGCAGCGCCGGAGATCGCCGAGCCGGCGGCGGTGGACCCGGCCCCCGCATCGACGGATCTGACACCATGGGGCGCGGAGACGGCGCTGTCGGAGGGCAACGTCGCGCCCACGCAGGCGTGGCCAGGGGAGGCGGGCGTGGCGGACAGCGACAGTACGGTCGACGAGCGACTGCCCGACGACCGGTTCCTCAACCGGGAACTGTCCTGGCTGGAGTTCAACGCCCGCGTGCTCACCCTCGCCGAGGACCCGACGGTGCCGCTGCTGGAGCGGGCCAAGTTCCTCGCCATCTTCGCCAGCAACCTCGACGAGTTCTACATGGTCCGGGTGGCCGGCCTGAAGCGGCGCATGCAGATGGGCCTGCTCGCGCCCGGGCCGGACGGGTTGACCCCGCGCGAGATGCTGCGGTCGATCGCCGAGCGCACCGCCGACCTCGTCTCGCGGCACGCCCGCTGCTTCACCGAGCAGATCGCGCCGACGCTCGCCGAGCAGCACGTCGAGATCCTCACCTGGGCCGACCTCGCCGACGACGAGCACGAGCGGCTGCGGGCCTACTTCCGTGACCAGATCTTCCCGGTGCTCACGCCCCTGGCCGTGGACCCCGCCCACCCGTTCCCGTACATCTCGAGCCTGTCACTGAACCTGGCCGTCGTGGTGCGCGACCCGGACGGCGGGCCGGAGCTGTTCGCCCGCATCAAGGTGCCCAACAACGTGCCCCGGTTCATCGCCGTGATGGGTCCGGTCGACGACGGGCGCGCCGCGCGCTACCTGCCCCTGGAGGAGCTCATCGCGGCCCACCTCGGGCTGCTCTTCTCGGGCATGCAGGTGGTGGAGCACCACGTGTTCCGGGTGACCCGCAACGCGGAGCTGGAGGTCGACGACGACCGCGACGAGGACCTGCTGCAGGCCCTGGAGCGCGAACTGGCCCGCCGGCGGTTCGGGCCGCCCGTGCGGCTGGAGGTCGCCGCCACCATCTCCGACCACGTGCTGCAGCTGCTCGTCCGGGAGCTGGCCGGCACGCTCGACGAGACACTCGCCGACCACGACGTGCTGCGCGTGCCGGGCCTGCTCGACCTGTCGGCACTGTGGCAGGTGCACAACGAGGTCGACCGCCCGGACCTGAAGGACCGGCCCGTCCGGCCCGCCACCCATCCGCTGTTCGCGGAGGGCGAGGTGCCGCGCAGCATCTTCGCCCGGATGCGCGACGGGGACATCCTCGTGCACCACCCGTACCACTCGTTCTCCACGAGCGTGCAGCGCTTCATCGAGCAGGCCGCGGCGGACCCGAACGTCCTGGCCATCAAGCAGACCCTCTACCGCACCAGCGGCGACTCCCCCGTCGTCGACGCCCTCATCGCGGCCGCGCAGGCCGGCAAGCAGGTGGTGGTGCTGGTCGAGGTGAAGGCCCGCTTCGACGAGCTGGCCAACATCGGCTGGGCCCGCATGCTGGAGCGCGCCGGCTGCCACGTCGTCTACGGCATGGTGGGCCTCAAGACCCACTGCAAGATCGCCATGGTGGTCCGGCACGAGGGTGGCTACCTGAAGCGGTACTGCCACATCGGCACCGGCAACTACCACCCGAAGACGGCCCGCATCTACGAGGACTTCGGCCTGTTCACGGCCGACCCGGAGGTGGGCGCCGATCTCACCGACCTGTTCAACGTGCTGACCGGGTACAGCCGGCAGACCGGCTACCGCCGGCTGCTGGTCGCTCCCCACGGGGTGCGATCGGGCCTCATCGAGCGCGTCGAGCGGGAGATCGCGGCGGCGAAGGCCACCGGGTCGGGTCTCATCCAGTTCAAGGTGAACTCCATCGTGGACGAGGAGACGATCGACGCCCTCTACCGGGCCAGCCGGGCCGGCGTGACCGTGGACCTCAACGTGCGCGGCATCTGCGCGCTGCGCCCGGGGGTGCCGGGGCTGTCGGAGAACATCCGGGTGCGCTCGATCGTGGGCCGGTTCCTGGAACACTCCCGGTTGTTCCGGTTCGGCTCCGGCGACCGGGCCGAGTTCTGGATCGGCTCGGCCGACCTCATGCACCGCAACCTCGACCGTCGCGTCGAGGCCCTGGTGCAGATCACCGACCGGGCCGCGCAGTCGCAGCTCGACGCCGTCCTGACCGCCGCGATGAGCGACGCGACCGGTGGCTTCGACCTTGACCAGCACGGCGAGTGGCACCGCCGCGTGGGCACCGACGAGGCCCCCCTCGTCGACCTGCAGGACGCGCTGCTGCGCCGGACCATCGCCCGGCACGACTGACCGCGGTGGACACCTTCCACCGTTAGAGTGGCCGCCATGCTGGAGGAGGAGCGCAAATTCGAGGTGGACGCCCGGTTCGCCATGCCGGACCTGACGCCCCACCTGCCCGCCGGTGGCCGCATCATTGCCCGACCCCCGCTGCGCCTGCGCGCCACCTACTACGACACCGCCGATCTCCGGCTCGCCCGGGCCGGCGCGTCGCTGCGCCACCGCCGCGGCGACGACGAACCGTGGACCGTCAAGCTCCCCACCGCCACCCCCGGCGTGCGGCATGAGATCTCCCGGTCGGGTCCGGCCGCCCAGCCGCCGCAGTTCCTGCTCGACCTCGTGCTCGCCCTCACCCGGGGCGCACCCGTCGCGCCCGTGGGGTCGCTGAGCACCGTGCGGCGGGCGTACCAGCTCCTCGACGCCGACGACCAGATGCTCGTCGAGGTGGTCGACGACGCCGTCAGCGTGCTCCACGACCGCCGGGTTCGGCAGACGTTCCGCGAGGTCGAGGCCGAACGCAAGGGCGGCGGCCGCAAGCTGCTGGGCCACGTGTCGAAGGCGCTCCTCGCGGCCGGCGCCCGGATGGGCACCGACGGCTTCGTTCCCAAGCACGTCCGGGCGCTCGGGGAGGAGGCCCGCCAGGCGCCGGACTGGCCGGCCGCGCCGGGGCGGCCGGGGCGCAAGGCGAGCGCCGGCGAGGTCGTCACGACCGCCGTCCAACGTGACATCGCCCGCATCATCAGCCACGACCCCCTCGTCCGGCTGCGCGCGCCCGTGGGCGACGACGACACGGCGGTGCACCAGATGCGGGTCGGCTGCCGACGGCTCCGCTCGGACCTGCGTACCTTCGACGTCCTGGTCAAGCGCCGCTGGGCGCGGGCGCTGCGCGACGAGGTGGGCTGGTTGGCCCGTCTGCTCGGCGCGGCCCGCGACGCCGAGGTGCTGCGGGCGCGGCTGCGCCGCACAGCCGAGGCCGACACTCTGGCGACCCTGGACGCCGCGGCCGTCGCCCGCATCGACGCCGACCTCGCCGCGCGGCACGAGGAGGCGCTGACCCGACTGGACGAGGCGATGCGCGGCCCGCGCTACCTCACGCTGCTGGAGACGCTGCTGGCGGCCGCCCGCGCGCCGCAGCTCACCGACCGGGCCACCGAGCCGGCCGCGGTCGTCCTGCCGCACCTGATCTACAAGCCGTGGCACCGGCTCGCCGCCGGGAGCCGCCACGACCCGGGCGCCGGTGACCTCGACCCGGCGGCGCGCGACGAGGTCTGGCACGCCGTACGCATCCACGGCAAGCGGGCCCGGTACGCCACCGATGCCGTCGCGGACGTCCTCGGCGGCCGTGCCGGGGATCTGGCGGCCGCGCTCGGCTCGGTGCAGGACCTGCTCGGCGAGCACCAGGACGCGGTGCTCGCGGGCGAGAGCTGGCTGGCCATCGCCGACGGCGACCCCGACGACCACGTCCTCGCCGTGACGGCGGGCCGGCTCTTCGAGCGGGAGCGGGCCGCCGTCCGGGCGGCGCGGACCGCCTTCCCCGGCGCGTGGCGACGCGCGTCGCGCCGCCGCCTGACCCGCTGGCTGTATGAGGGCCATGGCTGACGCACAACCGGTACGCGCGGCGGGCGGGGTCCTCGTCCGGGACGGTCTCGTCGCGCTCGTGCACCGCCCCCGCTACGACGACTGGACCCTGCCGAAGGGCAAGGCGCGCCGCGGCGAGGCGCCCGTCGTCACGGCCTGGCGCGAGGTGTGGGAGGAGACGGGCGTACGCCCGCTCGTGCGCACCCGCCTCACGACGGTGACCTACCCGGTCGCGGTCGCCGGCGGCACCGCCGACAAGACCGTGGACTACTGGACGATGACGGCCGGCACCGACACCGGGTTCCGGCCGGGCGACGAGATCGACGACGTGGCGTGGCTGGACCCGACGCAGGCACACGACCGGTTGACGTATCCGCACGACATCGAGGTGCTCGCGGCGTACCAGTCACGACCCGCGCTGACCGGTCTGGCCGTGCTGGTCCGGCACGCGAGCGCGGGCAAGCGGGGCCAGTTCGCCGGGCCGGACGCCGCCCGTCCGCTGGACCGCGCGGGCCAGAACCGTGCGGTCGGGCTCGTCCAGCCGTTGACCTGCTTCGGCCCGCGGCGGATCATCTCCGCAGCGCCGCGCCGGTGCGTCCAGACGATGGCGCCGATGGCGTCCACACTGGATCTGCCGATCGAGGTGGAGACGGCATTTGACGAGGCGGGCGATCCGGCGGCCGCGGCGCGGCGAACGCGCGCCCTGGCGGGCGGGGCCGGTTCCATTGTGGTGTGCAGCCAGGGCGGCCTGATGCCGACGCTGCTGGCCGAGCTGACGGGCGGGCGGGCCGACGACTTCACGACGCCCAAGGGCGCCGGCTGGGTGGTCGGCTTCGCCGCCGACGGCGCGGTCGTGGCGGACCGCCTGACCGCCTGAGCCGACATGGCGGCCCGGACATGGCAGCCCGGACATGGCAGCGGGGTGGGTCCGTCCGGACCCACCCCGCTGTCGGAGCTATGCCTACCGCTTCTTGGCCGGAGCCTTCTTCGCGGCGGTCTTGGCGGTGGTCGTCTTGCGGGCGCTGGTCGAAGCCGCCTTGGTGACGGTCTTCTTGGCCGGCGCCGCCTTGGTAGCGGCCTTCTTGGCGGGAGCAGTCTTGGCTGCCGTCGCCTTCTTAGCCGGCGCGGCCGCCTTCGTCACCTTCGGCACCTTGCCGGCCGCGACCATGTCCTTGAAGCTGGCACCGGCGCGGAACGCCGGGACCGAGGTCTTCTTGACCTTGACGGCCTCCCCTGTGCGAGGGTTGCGGGCCGTGCGGGCTGCCCGCACCCGCTTCTCGAAGACGCCGAAGCCGGTGATGGCCACCTTGTCACCCTTGGTGACGGCGGCCTGGATCTCAGCGAGGACTGCGTCGAGCGCGGCGGTCGCGGACTTCTTGTCGCCCAGTCGACCGGCGAGCGCATCGATGAGCTCGGCCTTGTTCACGGTTTCCCTCCCGTACATTGCTGTTCACAAACAGCCATTCTTCGCGCACGCTAATCCTTTACCGGCCCGGATACAAACATATGGCCAAAAAGAATCGTTGGGTCGCAACGGATTCCCGCGTGCGGTTGTCAACGAGAGGTGCCCCGAAACGGCTACGGCTAAGCCACCTTCGGCAGAAACGCCGGCCGACCGGACTCGAACTCCGTGATGGCGTCGGCGTGACGCAGCGTGAGTCCGATGTCGTCCAGGCCCTCCATGAGCCGCCAGCGGCTGTGCGGGTCCACCGTGAACGGCCAGGCGAAGTCCTCGCCGCGGACCTGCTGCTCACCGAGGTCCACGGTGATCTGGGCCGCCGGGTTGGACTCGGCCAGGTCGAACAGCTCGGCCACCTGCTTCTCCGGCAGGACCACCGGCAGCAGGCCGCCCTTGAGGGCGTTGTTGCGGAAGATGTCGCCGAACGAGGGCGCGATGACCACCTTGAAGCCGTAGTCCTGGAGGGCCCAGACGGCGTGCTCGCGGGACGAGCCGACGCCGAACTGGGGCCCGGCCAGCAGGATCGTGGCCCCCTCGTGGACGGGGTTGTTGAGCACGAACGTCTCGTCGGCCCGCCAGGCGCTGAACAGCCCGTCGGCGAATCCCGTTCGGGTCACGCGCTTGAGGTAGACGGCGGGGATGATCTGGTCGGTGTCCACGTCGGAACGGCGCAGCGGCACGGCGGTGCCGGAGTGGACGGTGAACTTCTCCATCGAAGCTGAGCCTTCCTGGGTCAGAGGTCCGAGGGGGCGGCGAGGCGCCCGACGATGGCGGTGGCGGCCGCGACCGGCGGCGAGACCAGGTGGGTACGTCCGCCCTTGCCCTGCCGGCCCTCGAAGTTGCGGTTCGAGGTGGAGGCGGAGCGCTGGCCCGGCGAGAGCGTGTCGGGGTTCATGCCCAGACACATGGAGCAGCCGGCGAAGCGCCACTCGGCGCCCGCGTCGGTGAAGATCTTGTCCAGACCCTCCTCCTCGGCGGCGGCGCGCACCTTGGCGGACCCGGGGACCACCATCATCCGTACGCCGTCGGCGACCTGACGCCCGCGCAGCACGTCGGCGGCGGCCCGCAGGTCCTCCAGCCGGCCGTTGGTACAGGAGCCGACGAAGACGACGTCCACCGCGATGTCGCGCAGCGGCGTGCCCGGAGTGAGGTCCATGTACGCCAGCGCGCGCTCGGCCGCACCGGCCTCGCTCGCGTCGACGAAGTCGGCCGGGTCCGGCACGACGGCCGACAGCGGCGCGCCCTGACCCGGGTTGGTGCCCCAGGTGACGAACGGCGTGACGGCGCTGGCGTCGATCGTGATCTCGGTGTCGAACGCCGCGTCGTCGTCGGTGGCCAGGCCCCGCCAGTACTCCAGGGCGGCGTCCCAGTCGGCGCCCTTGGGCGCGTGCGGGCGGTCCTTGAGGTAGGCGAACGTGGTCTCGTCCGGCGCGATGAGGCCCGCCTTCGCGCCCCACTCGATGGACATGTTGGCGATCGTCATCCGACCCTCCATGGAGAGGTTGCGGATGACCTCACCCCGGTACTCCACGATGTGGCCGATGCCACCGCCGGTGCCGGTCTGGGTGATGAGGGCCAGGATGAGGTCCTTGGCGGTGACGCCGGGCCCCAGCTCGCCCACGACGTTGACCGCCATCGTCTTCGGCTTGTTCTGGGGCAGCGTCTGGGTGGCGAGCACGTGCTCGACCTCGCTGGTGCCGATGCCGAAGGCCAGCGCGCCGAAGGCGCCGTGGGTGGCGGTGTGCGAGTCGCCGCAGACGATCGTCATGCCGGGCTGGGTCACGCCCAGCTGCGGGCCGATGACGTGCACGATGCCCTGCTCCGCGTCGCCGAGGGAGTGCAGGCGGACGCCGAACTCGGCCGCGTTGCGGCGCAGCGTCTCGATCTGCGTGCGGGACACCGGGTCAAGGATCTTGACGAGGTTGTCGGTGGGCGTGTTGTGGTCCTCGGTCGCCAGCGTGAGATCGGGCCGACGCACCGGGCGGCCCGCCATGCGCAGGCCGTCGAACGCCTGCGGGCTGGTGACCTCGTGCACGAGGTGCAGGTCGATGTAGAGCAGGTCGGGCTCGCCGTCCGCTGACCGTACGACGTGCGCGTCCCAGATCTTTTCGGCGAGCGTGCGCCCGCTGGACTTCGTGGCTCCCACCATCTGGACATCCTAAAGTTTGGGAGGTATGTTTCACCGCGTGGGACACAGTATGAGCGGAGTCGGCGTTCTCGACAAGGCGGTAGTGATTCTCGGCGCGTGTGTCGACGGCGCCAGCCTGGCCGAACTTGTTGAGCGGACCAAGCTGCCCCGGGCGACCGCGCACCGTCTCGCACAGGCCCTCGAAATACACCGGATGCTGGTTCGTGACGCGCAGGGTCGCTGGCGCCCCGGGCCACGCCTCGGCGAGTTGGCCAACGCCGCTCCCGATGTCCTTCTCACCGCCGCCGGCCCCATGCTGACCGCACTGCGGGACGCCACCGGTGAGAGTGCCCAACTGTACCTGCGCCGGGCGGACGAACGGGTCTGTGTGGCGGCCGCGGAGCGGGTAAGTGGCCTACGCGACACCGTCCCCGTGGGATCGGTGCTGCCCATGACCGCCGGCTCGGCCGCGCAGATCCTGCTGGCCTGGGAGCCACCGGAAGCGGTCATGCCGCTCCTTCCGCGCTGCAAGTTCACCGGCCGCACGCTGGCCGAGGTGCGCCGGCGCGGCTGGGCGCAGAGCGTCGCCGAGCGCGAGCCCGGTGTGGCGAGTGTCTCGGCGCCGATCCGCGACCGCACCGGCCGGGTGATCGCCTCGATCAGCGTCTCGGGTCCCATAGAGCGTCTGGGCCGCCGCCCCGGCGACCGGCACGCGATGGCCGTGGTCCGGGCCGGACAACGCCTCTCTGGCCTCTGACCCGGTCAGGGCCCGACGCCCCCTGGCGTCGACGAAATACGATGTGCGTCCCTCGACCTTCCCTGGAAGGAAGCTGATGACGCACCCCGACGCCGGCGCGCCCACGCCCGACGGCACCGTCCCGGCGGCCCAACCGCCTGCCGACCCTTGGGCCTCGCCGACGACGGCCACCGAACTCGCACCCGGGCCGCTCGCGTTCGCGGCCACCGACGTGCTCGCCACGGACGTCCCACCGGCCCCGCGCCGCCGCTTCGGCCCCGTCCGGATCGCGCTGGCCGCCGGCGTGGTACTCGCCCTGCTGGTCGGCGTCGGGGCGTACGCGGCCTCGATGCTCAGCCCCGACAAGCGGCCCGAGGAGTTCACTCCGGCCACGGTGGTCGCCTTCGCGGGCCTGGACCTGGCCGCCAGCCTGGAGCAGCAGATCAAGCTGCTCAAGGTCGCCAAGGACCTGCCGGAGGGCGCCAAGGACGGCAAGGGCTTCCTGGAGGCGTGGCTCAAGAAGGCCGGGCTCGACGGCGTCGACGTCAAGCGCGACATCATCAGCTGGCTGGACAAGCGGGTGGCGGTCAGCCTCCTGCCCAACGGCAAGGACGAGCCGTACGCCCTGATCGCGGCCGCGACCAACGACGACGCCAAGGCGGTCGAGGGCCTCAAGCGGGTCGACGCTGCCATCAAGGACACGGACCTGGGCTTCGTCGTCCGCGACGGCGGCGCGCTCATCGCCATCGGCACGCGGGACGCCCAGGCCGCCGCGACCAGGGCCGCCGACGAGGCGGCCAGGAACCCGCTGTCGAGCTCGCCCGCGTTCAAGGACGCCGCCGCCCGCCTCGACGACGACCAGCTGCTCACCGTGTGGGCCGACTTCGGCGCCATCGGCGACATGGTCAAGGCCGTCGGCGAGAAGTCGCTGGTTCAGCTGGGCGACACCAGCGGCACGCTCATTCTGGGAGTACGGGCGACAACCGACGGCTTCGACGCCCGCTACCACCTCACGGGCACGTCGGCCGGCACCGCCGCGGCGGGTGGCGGCGACGCCCTCGCCAAGGTCGCGGCCATGCCCGGCGACACGCAGATCGGCGCGGCCACGAAGCTCCCCGACACCCTCGCCGCGAACAACGTGGCGAGCATGCTGTTCGGCGGCCTCTTCGGCTTCGGCGCCTTCAGCTCCTTCGGCGATCTCAGCGAGGTCGAGCGGGTCGAACCGGGCGAGGAGTTCGACCCCGGCGACATGCCCGGCTTCCCCGGCCTCACCGAGGCGGAGAACAAGGAGATCAAGAAGCTCCTGGCGAAGGACCCCCAGAAGCTCACCAAGGCCGAGTCCGACCGCTTGGACGAGCTGACCCAGAAGATGATGGGCAGCGGCGGCGGCATGGACTACGGTCCGGACAAGGACTTCCGGGCCGAAACGGAGAAGTACCTGAAGGCCCTGTCCGGCGCCGCCATCACCGTCGCGGTGACCCACGCGCCGGACAAGCCCGCCGCCCGCATCGTCGCCGAGACCACGTCCGCCGACGCGGCCGCCACCCTGAAGGACGCGGTCGGGTCCATGAGCCCGACGGGGCTCGTGGCGGACGTGCAGGGCAACACGGTCACGGCGACCACCGAGGGCTACACCGCGGGCGCCGGCAAGCTCGGCGACAAGCCGGAGTTCCAGCGCGCGACGGCGGGCGGCCCGGCCAACGCGAACACGGTCCTCTACGTGGACCTGGCCACGGTCGCGAAGTCCGACAAGGGCGACCCGGTCCCGGTGAAGACGATCGCCCTGGTGCAGGCCACCACGGGCGACACGACCTCCGGCCTGCTCCGCCTCATCATCGCCTGACGCTCACCGTCCGGCTTTACGGCGCCCGGCCCGACAACCCGGGCCGGGCGCCGACCCGTAACCAGAGAATATGCAGGATCTGCAAGGTACTATTCATCCTGTGCAACTTAGTTCCGCGCTATTTCCGCTCCTCCGATCGCAGCTTGTCGGGGAGCTGCTCACCTGGCTCTATCTGCGCACGGATGAGTCCTTCAGCGTGGTGGAACTCTCCCGTCACTTCGGGACCAGCCAGCCGACGATGAGCCGTGAAGCCGACCGCCTCGTCAGCGCCGGCCTCGTACTTGAGCAGCGCAGGGGCAACATGCGCCTGCTCCGCGCCAACCTCGATACGCCGTTGGCACGGCCCCTCACCGAACTGTTGGTCCTGACGTACGGCCCCGCCGTCGTCCTCGGGGAGCTGCTCGCCACCGTCGACGGCGTGCGCGAGGCGCTCATCTACGGCTCCTGGGCGGCCCGCTACTCGGGCGAAGCAGGTCCGGTTCCACGTGATGTCGACGTCCTCGTTGTAGGCAGTGCCGACGAGGACGTCCTGTTCGACGCGGCACGTGCGGCCGAGCGCCGCCTTGGTCGAGAGGTCAATGTCCGCCAGGTCTCCGTCGCGACGTGGGAGTCCACCGACGACAACCCCTTCCTCGCCTCGGTGCGCGGCCGGCCAACCGTTCAGTTGGAGCTTCGACGGGAGTCCTCATGAGATGGGAACAGGGCCGTAGTGCGGTCGATGGTCTGATCGCACGCGGCGAACTCGAGCGGGTGCCGCCCAGCCGGGACCACGCCGACGTGCTCCTCACCTAGGCAGAACGCCACCTTCGCTCTGCCCAGGCCATCACCAGGAGCGACCCGGCAGGCGCATACCAACTCATGTATGACGCGGCGCGCAAGGCGCTCGCTGCGGTCCTTGAGAATCAAGGGCTTCGCGCCACCAGCCGTGGTGGACACCTCGCAGTAATTGACGCGCTGACGGCACAACTGGACCCGCCGTTGGGCGGGATCCTGCGGCCCTTCGACCGGCTCCGGCGCCGCCGGAACCAGGCTGAGTACCCGTCAGCGGACGAGCCGGACCTCGACGCCTCGGAGGTCGCCCGCGACCTACCGAAGGTCACGGAAATCGTGCGGGCGGCCGAGAAGCTGTTGGATCAGATGAGCCCGTACTAGGACTGCCTGTCCCGGGCGTCAGGCGGCGCGGGCGCCGACGACCCGCCTCAGGTCCGCCAGCGCTGAGGGGTCCAGTCGCGTGCCTTCCACGTTGACCAGTTCGGTGATGTTCTCGGCCAGCCGCCGGGCGGCGTCGCGGTCGCCCAGGCGCAGCATGGCGTGGGCCATGAGCCAGTCGCAGTAGGACGGCGAGAACCCGGCGCCACGCAGCTCCCCCGCGAGCACCAGCACCACGTCGGGCATGTTCGCGTTGATCAGTTGCCGGGCGAGCGCGTCGGTCGCCCGGGCCCACTCCACCGTTCCGGGGAACAGCTCACGCACCATCTCGAAGGCGTCCACCGCCTCCTGGCCGCGATCCGCCGCCAGGCAGGCCCTGCCAAGATCCAGGAGAGTACGGGCGACCACGCCCGGATCGGCGGCACCGCCCTGCGCGGCGAGTCCCTCGACGGTCGCCTGGGCGATGCGGACGTTGCGCTCGTTCTTGACCGCCACCTTCGCCGCGTCCGCGTAGCCCGAGTGACGCAGCATCAGCGCGCCGGTCGGCAGCCCTTCGAAGCGCACCAGCCCGCCGTCGCGGGCGACGATCTGCTCGTGCACCGGCGCCGTCCACCGGCAACGGGCGCGCCGGAACAGCCGCGGCGCCTGATGGACGAAAGTGCTCGGCCCGACGTTCTCGATGGACACCGCCAACAGGTCCGCGCGGCTGCCTGCCAGCGCCCGGCGCAGCCGGCGCGCGTCGGCGACGGCCTCCTCGTCGGCGTCGACGCTGAGCACCCATCCGGTGCCGGGATCGACCCGGTCGAGGACCGCGTTGCGGGCGGCCGCGAAGTCGTGCGTCCACGGCCCTTCGCTGACGTGCGCGCCGTACCCGGTCGCGATGTCGACGGTGCGGTCCGTGGAACCCGTGTCGTGCACGTAGATGTCGTCGACGACGCCGCGCAGCGACTCGAGGCACCGGCCGAGCACCGCCTCCTCGTCCCGGACGATGAGCGCGGCGGCGAGCTTCGGGGCACCTGTCATGCCCGGCCCATCGACCGCGAAGGCCCGCACTTGACCCTTCCTTGAGGTGGCGCACCCCGGTGACGAAAAAGGCCCCGGCAACTCCATCAGGAGTGGCCGGGGCCTTACGCGTAGTCCCGAAGGGATTCGAACCCTCGCTACCGCCTTGAGAGGGCGGCGTCCTAGGCCGCTAGACGACGGGACCAGAACCGAACCGGTGGTGCTGCACAACATACCAGCACCGATGCACGAAGCATCGGCCGCTGGGGTACCAGGACTCGAACCTAGACTAACTGAACCAGAATCAGTTGGGCTGCCAATTACCCCATACCCCATCGGTGCTTGCTGCACCGGTGGAGAACTCTACCGGACGCCCCCGCGAGATCCCAAACCGGTATCCGCGACGCGGGTCACGTCTCCAGATTCGCCACCCGGTTCACCAGCTCACCGACCCCCTCGACGCGTACGGAGACCACGTCGCCGTCGAGGATCGGGCTGACGCCGGCGGGCGTGCCGGTGAGCACGACGTCGCCGGGGAGCAGCGTCATGACGTGCGACACATACGAGATCAGCGTGGGTACGTCGAAGATCATGTCCTTGGTACGGCCGAGCTGGCGTACCTCCTCATTGACCTCGCAGCGGACCTCGAGGTCGGCCGGGTCGAGGCCGGTCACGATCCACGGGCCGATCGGGCAGAACGAGTCGAAGCCCTTGGCGCGGGTGAACTGCACGTCGGCTTTTTGCAGGTCGCGGGCCGTGACGTCGTTGGCGCAGGTGTAGCCGAAGATCGCGCGGGCGGCGCCGACGCGGTCGACGCGACGGGCGCCGGTGACGCCGATCACGACCGCCAGTTCGGCCTCGTGCTCCACCCGCGAGGACTGCGGCGGGAGCTTGATCACGTCCTGCGGGCCGATGATCGACGTGGAGGGCTTCAGGAACAGCAGCGGCTCCCTGGGCACCTCGTTGCCGAGCTCGGCGGCGTGCTCGGCGTAGTTGCGGCCGACGCAGACCACCTTGCTGGGCAGGATCGGGGACAGCAGCCGCACGTCGGCGACCGCCCACCGCTGGCCGGTGAACGTGATCTCCCCGAACGGGTGGCCCTCGATCTCGGCGACGGTCAGAGCCTCGGGCCCCGCGCCCGGCTCCCCCTCGACAACGCCGAAAGACATTCCGCCGGTATGGGCAAACCTCGCGATACGCACGTCGCCCACCCTACGGCGCCCCGGGCCGCGCACGGCGCCTGGGCTACCGTCGAGGAATGAACGACACGCTGCCCGAGCCCGTCTGGCGGGACCGCAAGCGGGCGCACGAGCAACGCGTCGACGGGTGGACCGCGCCGCACCTGTCCCGCCGCAGGCGCGGCGAGAAGCACCCGGTGCATGACTTCCTGTTCACGTACTACTCGCACCGTCCCGCCCAGCTGCGCCGCTGGCACCCCGGCGCGGGCGTGACGCTGGCCGGCGCGGACGCGGACGAGTTCGGCCCGTTCTACACCGCCGTCGCGGGCGGCGTGACGCTGGACACGGCCGCGGTCCTGGCCCGCCGCGGCGACTCGCTGGGCTGGATCACCACGCTGCTCCGGCGCACCGCCGGCCGGGAGGCCCAGTTCGGCTGCTTCGGCATGCACGAGTGGGCGATGGTCTACCGCCAGACCCAGGAGGAGGTACGCCACAACGCCTGGCCCCTGCGGCTGACCCCGGCGGCCACGGCGGAGGTGGTGGCGACCAACCGGATCCGGTGCAGCCACTTCGACGCGTACCGGTTCTTCACCGCGCCGGCCCGGCCCCTGAACGTCCTGACCCCGACCCGCGAGACCCAGCACGACAATGAGCAACCGGGCTGCCTGCACGCCAACATGGACCTGTACAAGTGGGCGTACAAGCTGAGCCCGTTGGTGCCGTCGGAACTGGTGGCCGACTGCTTCGCGTTGGCCCGCGAGATCCGCACCCTGGACATGCGCGCGAGTCCTTACGACCTCGCGGACCTGGGCGTCCCGCCTGTCGCGGTGGAGACCTCCGAGGGCCGCGCGGAGTACGCCCGCCACCAACGCGCCTTCGCTACCCGCGCCGCCACCCTCCGCAACGCTCTTCTCGCCGCCTGCCCGACAGCGCTTCTGACGTAAGGACAGTTACGTGCGGAACTGCCGGCCGGGGTTCCGCACGTACGTGGCCATTCATCGGGCGCGCAGGCGGGACGCGCGCGTCAGTCAGGTGGGTTCCGCTATCGCGCTGCTCGCGGACGGGACGCCGGCGTAGGCGGCCGTGCAGCAGGTCATGCGGACAAGGGTGCCGTCCGGGTGACGCGATAACAGTCACGTGGCCAGTTGCCAGACCAGGCCGGCGGCGCCCGCGAGGGCGATGGCGCCCAGGTAGGCCAGGACCAGGCGGGTGTCGCGGAGGACGCACTTCGAGCGGGTCAGGCCCGCCCGACGGGCGCGCCAGTAGCCGACGAACCCGAGGACCGCGAAGCCCACCACGGCGACGGGCCCGAGAATCCAGGTGAGCAGCGCGATGGTGGCGTACACGCACAGGCGCAGCGGGTCGTACGTACTCATGACGTGGCCACCAACGGCAGCGGGCGGCGCGCGGGCGGTGACCACCCCAGGCGCTGGGCCGACAGGGCCGGCCAGGCCTGCACCGCGCAGAACGGCGCGCACTGGTGCGCGTCGGCGTCGCCCACGGTCGCCACGTGCACGCAGCACTGGATGAGCCGTTCCTCGATCATCGTGGCCATGTCCATGAACGGCTTCACGGTGATCCGCTTGACCCGCTCGCCGAGCAGCCTGCGCAGCCGGGCCTGCCCGCCGGGCAGCGCCGAGGAGGCCAGCGTCAGCAGGGTGGAGATGCCGAGGTCGCAGTTCTCGCAGATGTCGCGCCACAGGTCGCCGACACGCGGGTGGGACAGGGACGACTGCTCCGACAGCAGGCCGAGCAGGGACTCCTTGACGGCGACCCGCATGGTGGCGGGCAGCTCGACGTCGGCGATGCGGTTGGCGACCGCGTCGGGGGCCAGGTCGAGGAACTCCAGCAGCTTGTCGTGGCCGATCAAGGCGGTCATGGACCGCCAGGCGCCGGCATCGTCGCGCAGCAGGTAGCCCACGGAGCAGCAGTGCGGGTGCGAGCAGGGCAGGGCGGTGAGGTCACGCCACGTCACGGCCCCGTCGGTCTGCGGGCCGAGGCGGGCGAGGACGCCGGTGTGGGTGAGCCGGTCGGACCAGTCGATCTCGCCGGAGCGGCCGGAGCCGAACTGCGGCTGCAGCGACACCCCGCCCACATATGGGGTGTCCAGGGCGCGGCGGACCACGGCGCCGATCTCGTCGTCGTTGACGCCCAGCGCGACGGTCATGGTGAGCGTCGTGAAGATGCCGCGCGCGGACAGGCGGTCGACCGCCTGCTCCTTGAGGGCGCGCAGGTCGCCGCCCCGATGGTGACGGGAGGCGCGCTCCGAGACGCCGTCGTACTGCAGGTAGACCTCGACCCGGTCGCGGTGGCCGGCGATGAGGTCGAGCAGCGCGTCGTCGCGGGCGATCTTCACGCCGTTCGTGTTGATGAGGACCCGCACGACGTTGCGTCCGGCCACCTCCCGCAGCAGCTCGGCCAGGTGCGGGTAGAGGGTGGGCTCGCCGCCGGAGAGCATGAGCACGTCGATGCGCCCGTTCTCGCGGGAGAGCCGGGTGTCCAGCGAGGCGAGCACCTCGGCCAGCGGCGCGACGCCCGTCAGCTCGGGCGAGGAGTCGGTGAAGCAGGTCGGACAGCGCAGGTTGCACTCGGCCGTCACGTCGGCGAGCAGGATGCACGTGTGCTGGGTCTGCATCTCGGGCAGACCGGCCAGATAGGCCTCGGGCACCGGAGCGAAGTTGCCGCGCACGTCCGGGATGTGCGCCTTGGTGGGCGCGGTCCACTGCTCCAGGTAGCGCAGGATCTCCGGCGACTCGTCGTAGAGCGTCCGGACCAGGCCGTGGACGCGGCAGCCGCGCTCCAACCAGATCCGGCCGTCGCGCTCGACGAGCCGGCCGGACAGCCGGACCACGTCGGCGAGCGGACGGTCCGGGTCCTGGGCGTGGCAGTGCGGGCAGAACGCGCCGACGTAGCGGTGCAGCCGGTCGCCCCGCAGCGGCATGCCAACGGTCACGCGTGCCTCCTCAGTAGCTGCTGAAGGCCTGCACGCAGAGGCCGAACCCCACGACGGGCACGATGAGCAGCCCCACCGCCCAACCGATGAGCAGGCCCAGGCCGACGCCGCGGAACGGGCGCTGGCCGACCAGCAGGATGATGCCGGCGACGAGGCAGGTGACGAAGAGCAGGAACTGGCCGACGAGCCCGACGAGCACCGCCGTGCCGACGGTGTCGTCGCTCGGGTCGGTCTGGGCGAGCACCACGAGGCACGGCACGATGGTGATCAGGTGGCCCAGCAGGGCGAGCCCGATGCCACCGGCCACCCAGGACCCCTTCAGCGGCGGCTTCGCCGGCCCCGACGCTCCTGTCGGCGGGTAGTACACACTCATGCCGCTACCTCCGCTCCGCGCCGGTCGCGCCACAGACCACGGTAGACGCCGCGACGGGCCTGACGCACCACATGCCACGCCAGCAACGGCGCGCAGGCCAACAGGAACAGCTGCGGCCGGGTCAGCCCGGCGAACACCACCTCGTTGCCCCGCGCGAACTCGACCGCGAACCGGAACGCCGCGTAGCCCACGAGGTAGAGCTTGAACAGCTCCCCCGGCACGGGCAGCCGGTCCCGCAGCCACCACAACACCCCGAAAATCAGAAGCTGAAAAACAATCTCGTACGCGAAGGACGGGTGCAACGGCACTCCCGCCACGGCGTCGGCCCCGTACGCGGGGCGCAGGGCGGCCGCCTCGGCGGGGGTGAGGGTGACGCCCCACGGCAGGCCCGTGGGCGTGCCGGGCAGCTCGGTGAGCAGGCAGCCGATCCGGCCGACGGCCATGCCGAGCGCGACGGCCGGGGCGAACAGGTCGCCGGTCGGGAGGCGGTAGCCGGTGAGCCGCTTGGCCACGAGCGCGCCGAGGTAGGCGCCGACGAGCCCGGACAGGATGCTGCGGTTGCCGTA
The DNA here is from genome assembly GCF_039528515.1 of Luedemannella flava. Classification (NCBI taxonomy): domain Bacteria; kingdom Bacillati; phylum Actinomycetota; class Actinomycetes; order Micromonosporales; family Micromonosporaceae; genus Luedemannella; species Luedemannella flava. The sequence goes on along the minus strand of NZ_BAAALT010000288.1, from coordinate 3,788 downwards.
GAGCCAGTGTTCCACAAAGGACGCGTTCTGCCGCAGGTCGAGATGCTGGGCCCAGGTGCCGAGGCGGCCCAGCAGGGCGCCGCCGACGAGCGCGCCGGCCACCACGATCCAGACCCGCTCGTCGGTGACCCGTCGACGGCGGACCTCCAGCAGGAACACAACGGCGGCGACCAGGACCCCGACACCGACGAGGACGTCGTGGGTGTTGATGGGCACCGGACCCAGATGGCCGAGCGTGGGCACCACGTCCAGCAGCCTAGGGCACGGCCGCCGCGTCATGTTCCAGCACACCAGGGAACAAAAGGCGCATATAGTACGTATTGACACATACCGCCCCGACGGGCTGCGGCCCGTGTGGCGAAGGGAAGATCCCGATGAAGCACGTCGCAACCGGCCTGACGCGCGCCGTCATCGCGGTGGCCGCGACCGCCACCGTACCGGCGACGCCGGCCGCCGCCAGTCCCCCGTATCTCGGCGAGGACCCGTTCCAGTCCGGCTGCGTCGCCGGCTCGGTGGCCGCCCCGACGAGCGAGTCGCCCGACGGCCACCTACGCATGACCGACCCACGGTCGAACACGTACGTCGGGGACGCGCAACTGCTGCACACACCGAAGTGCGCGGGATTCTGGATGCTCGTGGTGTTCAACCCGCAGTACCGGGTCGACCCGGCGATGAGCGTCGAGGGGGTCGTCGACCCCGCGCTCGTGGGCCCGTCCAGCCTCGCCCCCGGCAACGGCGCGGTGTGGTCGTTCGTGCTGCGCGGGATGGAGCGCGACAACGCGTGCGCGGATGTCGGCGTCACCAACCAGAACGGGCAGCACGTCGCCACGTTCAACCTCGGCTGCACCGGACAGCCTCCCCCGGCGACCCGTTGAGCGTGTGCTCAAACACATCCTCATCCGCCTCTTGAGCAATTGCTCAAACACGCCCTACGCTGCCTGCATTGAGCGACCGCTCAAACGTCAGGGGAGGGCACATGAGCGCGGACGAGGCGGACCAGCCGGTCACCTGGACCACCGAGGAGACGACTGAGGAGCGGACCACCCGGCACCGGCGGCACTCGTACGTGCTCGCCGGCGTGGTGGCCACGGCCGGGGTCGTGGGGTTCGTCCTCACGGTCGCCACCGGACGCACCGACAGCGCGATGCTCTTCGTCGGCCTGCCCACCCTGCTGGCGCTCGCCGTCGTGCTCAGCCCGCCCGCGCGCAGCGTGCACGGCATGACGTTCAAGGGCATCACGGTCGGGCTGCTCATCGCGGCGGTGCTCCTGCACGAGGGGGCCATCTGCGTGCTGCTCGCCGCCCCACTCGTCTACGGGGTGGGCCACCTGGTCACGGCCGTCATCGCGAGGAATGTCCGGCGCCACCTCGCGGTCGTGCCGCTGGCCCTGCTGCTCGGCGCCGAGGGCGTGGTGCCCTCGTGGCGGGCCGAACCCGTCCAGGAGGTGTCGGTCACGCACACCGTCGCCGCGACGCCCGCCGAGGTGGCCGAACGCGTCGCCGCCGGCCCCCGGCTCGCCTCCGCGCCGCGGCCGTTCCTGCTGACCGGCATGCCCCTGCCCGAGCACATCGGCGGCGCCGGCATCGACCCGGGCGACCGGTGGGTGTTCCACTTCCACGGCGACGCCCACGGCCCCGGCGGGCAGGTCGTCACCGAGGTCGTCGGGCGGACCGCCGACAGCGTGCGGTTCCGGGTCGTCAGCGACACCAGCATCACCGCGCGCTGGCTCGACTGGCGCGACGCGGCCTTCCAGTGGCGCCCCGTCGCCGGCGGCACTGAGGTCACGCTGCGCATCGCGTTCACCCGCGGGCTCGACCCGTCGTGGTACTTCGGGCCGCTCGACCACGTCCTCACCGACGCGGCGGCCGACTACCTGCTCGACGCGCTGAACCTGACGGACCAGCTGTGACCCACCTGGCGCTCGTCCGCTACCTGGCCCTCGCCCTGCCCGTCGCGGCGGTCCTGGGCGCGGCGCGATGGACCCGTCCCGATCGGCGTCGGGGAGGGGCGGCGCTGATCGGGACGGTGGCGGCGGCGCTCGGTGTCCTCGCGCTCAACGTCGTCGCGGCGGCCGTGCACTGGTGGAGCTTCGCGCCCATGGACGGCTCGGTGCTCGGCACGCCGGTGGACCTCTGGCTGGGCTGGGCACTGCTGTGGGGCGGCCTGCCCGCGCTGGTCCGGGTGCCCGTGCCAATCGTGCTCGCGGGCTTCGCCTGGCTCGACGCGCTGACGATGCCGCTGCTCGAACCGGCCGTCGCGCTCGGCCGCTGGTGGCTGGTCGGCGAGGCGGTAGGGCTGGTCGCGGTGGCGCTGCCGGCGATGCTGCTGGGCCGCTGGGTGGCCGATGAGCGCCACCTCGCCGCGCGCGCGACGCTGCAACTGGTGGTCTTCGGCGGGCTCGTGCTGTGGCTCGCCCCCGCCGTCGCGGTCGACCTGAGCGACGGGTCGTGGGCGCCGCTGACGGGTCTGCCGCGCTGGGCGCTGTCGCTCGTCGTCCAGGTCGTCGCGCTGGTCGGCCTGCCGGGCGTCCTGGCCGTACGGGAGTTCGTCGAGCGGGGCAACGGCACGCCGTGGCCCTGGGATCCGCCCAGGCGGCTGGTCACCACCGGCCCGTACGCGTACGTGGCCAATCCGATGCAGCTGTCCGGCGTCGGCCTGCTGGCGGTGGCCGCGGCGGTGACCGGCAGCTGGACGCTGCTGGGCGCCGCCGGATCGGCCGCGCTGTTCTCGGCGTTCATCGCCGGCCCGCACGAGCACGACGACCTCACCCGCCGACACGGGGCGGCCTGGGCGGGGTACCGCGCGCACGTGCGCACCTGGTGGCCGCGCTGGCGCCCCTACGTCGGGGCGCCGGCGCGGCTGCACCTGTCGGTCACCTGCGACGTGTGCGACGCGACGGCCGTGGCCGTGGCCGGGCTGCGCCCCGTCGGGCTGGCCATCCGCCCGGCCGAGGCGCACGCGCGGCGCTTGCGCCGGGCCCGGTACGAGGGCCCGGACGGTTACCACGCCGACGGCGTCGCGGCCGTGGCACGCGGGCTCGAACACGTCCACCTCGGCTGGGCGGCGGTCGGCTGGGCGCTGCGCCTGCCCGTACTCGACCGGGTTTTCGCGCTGATCGCGGACGGCGTGGGCGCCGGGCCGCGCGACCTGCCGGCTGTGAGAGGGTCAGGCGCATGGGCGACACGCGGCAGAAGCTGATCGACGGCGCGCTGGGGACGGTGCGCAGCCACGGCATCGCGGGCGTCTCGGCCCGCACCGTCGCCGCCGCCGCGGGGGTCAACCAGGCGCTCGTCTTCTACCACTTCGGCAGCATGGACGACCTGCTCACCGAGGCGTGCCAGGTGGCCACGACCGCGTCGGTGGCGCGCTACCGGGAGGCGTTCGCCGCCGTCACGTCGCTGCGCGAGCTGTTGGACGTGGGACGCGCGGTGCACGAGCAGGAGCGCGCCGACGGCAACGTCGCGGTGCTCGCCCAACTCCTCGCGGGCGCGCAGACCGACGGGAAGCTCGCCGCCGCGACCGGTAGGGCGCTGTCCATCTGGGTCGCCGAGGTCGAGGGGGTGCTGCGCCGGCTGCTCGAGAACTCGGCGCTGGCCGACGTCGCCGACCCCGCCGGCCTCGCCCACGCGGTGTCGGCCGCGTTCGTCGGGCTGGAGCTCTTCGAGGGCGTCGACCCCGCCGGGGCGGCCGCGGCGCTGACGGCGCTCGAGCGGCTCGGCGCCGTGGTGGAGGCCGTCGACGATCTCGGCCCGGTGGCCCGCCGCGCGGTCCGCGCCCGCCTGCGCCGC
>NZ_BAAALT010000287.1:0-12052 GCF_039528515.1 Luedemannella flava | reverse complement strand
CACCCGCCCGGCCGAGGCGGGCGCGGCGCCGGCGCGCGTGGTGGCGCTGCCGGAGTCCTCGAACACGGTGACGCCGGCGCGCGTGGTGCGGCTGCCGGCCTCGGCGACGTAGTCGGGCGCCGGCGCGCCGTCCTCGACCGGCTCGTACACGACCGCGTCGGTGACGGAGAAGCCCTGCGCCTGCTGGATGTCGCGCAGCCGCAACGCGAACTCGCCCGCGCTGGCGACGAGCCGCTCGCGCACCCGCGGGTCCTTCGTCATCGCGGCGCGCAGCAGCCGGTCCAGCTCCGCGGGCACGTCACCCCTACTGATCGGGGGTACGGGCATGGTCAGGATGCGCTCGCGCAGCGCCTGCTCGTTCGTCGGACCCGGCGCCCGGAACGGCGGGGCGCCGGTGACCAGCTCGTACAGCGTCGTGGCCAGGCCGTACACGTCCGAGGCCGGGCTGGTCTCGCCGGACGTGACCGTCTCGGGCGCGGCGTAGTGCGGGGAGAACCACTTGGCCTGCTCGGCGACCTCGTGCGCCGAGATGGCGGCGATCCCGAAGTCGCTGAGCTTCGGCGCGCCGTCGGCGGCGATGAGCAGGTTGCCCGGCTTGAGGTCGCGGTGCAGGATGCCGGCCAGGTGCGCGGTCTCCAGCGCGGCGGCGATCTGCACGCCGACGCGCAGCACCTCGGGCACCCGGATGGTGCTGTCGCGGCGCACCTTCGCGGCGTAGCTGCCCCGCTCGCAGTACTCCATGATGATGCACGGACGGTTGTCGACGATCTCGACGGAGTGCACCGCCACGATGTGCGGGTGCTGGCCGCGGTGCGACAGGCGGCCCATCGCCCGCGCCTCCCGGATGAACTGCTCGCGCTCCTCCTCGGAGCTGTCCTCGCGGCGTAGCACCTTGACCGCCCGGCGCGCCTCGGTGATGTGCTGCCGGTAGAGGAACACGTCGGCGAAGCCCCCGGACCCGAGCAGGGACAGGAACTCGTAACCGGGAATATCCGGCGCCTGTGCCCCGCTCACACGGCCACCTCGCTCACTCGCTCACCTCGTAACGGATGGTCACCTCGCCGGCGAGGTCGATGACCCCGCCGGGCAGCAGCGGCACCGGCTGGCGCGGCTCCAGTTGGACCGGGTCGCCCACCGGGTTCAGCACCCGGGTGCCGTTCGTCGAGCCCAGGTCGACGACCTCGACGGTCCACTCCCGCACCCGGATCTCGGCGTGCAGGCGGGAGATGTTACCGCTCGCGCCGCGCGGCGCGATGAGCTCCGCGTCCAGCCCCGGCGCCCGAGGCTCGCGGCCGATCACGGTGACGGCGCGCGCGAGCGGCACGCTCTGCCCGGTCGACAGGCGCAGCGTGCCCAGCGTCGGGGCCGGGATGTCGACGGGCGCCTGCGTCTCGTCCAGCGGCGCCCGGCACATCCGGCAGGTCGCGTCGGCGGGCCGGTTCGGGTGCCCGGCGGGGCACATCACGGCACGCACGGTGCGCGTCGGGACCGACGTCGCGGCCGGCGCCACCGGGTCCGGCGGCGGCAGTACGTCGAGGGTCGGCTCGCGCGGGACCGTGTAGTTGTCGTGGTCACCCAGCCGGGGGCGGCCCGGCTCGAACGCCCAGGTCTGCGGTGCGGCGCCGGCCTGGGCGGCCGGCAGCTCGTCGGGCAGCCGGTCCATGATCCCGTCCGCGGGGCCGGGCGGCGGCGCCCACTCGCCGAGCGCGGGGCCGGCCGACCAGTTGGCCTCGGGACCGGCCGACCAGCCGGTGCCGCCCTGCGGCAGCACCCCGCCGGAGCCCGACCATGTCGGCTCCGCCGGCCGGCGCGCCCACGCGTGCTGCGACTCGTCCTCGGGCACGGACGCCGACTGCACCTGCGGGCCGAGCCAGATGTGGTCGGCCAGCGGCGCCGGCTCCGCGACGGACGCGGACGGTTGGGCCACCGCCGGCAACTCTCCGAGCAGCCCGTCCCCGCCCGCGACCGGGACCACCGGCACCGAGGCGACGGGCGCCGGCGCCACGGGGACGGGGGCCTGGGTCACGGGCACCGGGGTCACGGGCACCGGGGTCACGGGCACCGGAACCACCGGCTCGGCCGGCGCCGGCTCGGGCTGTGCGACCGGCTCCGGCACGGGCTCCACCACGGTGGCAGCCACCATCGGCAACGGGGACACCGGCGGCTCGACCACCGCAGGCGTGAACGGCACCGACGGCCGGGGCAGCGCCGGCGGCGCGGCGTCCGGGACCAGGTCGGGCCGCAGACGCGTCTCCATCAGGTCGTCCAACGGCCGCGGCGCCGGCCGCGGGCCACCGGCCGCCGTCTGCCTGAGGTCGCAGGACACGACCGCCGCGCGGGCGACGCCCACCACGAGCGGCAGGATCCCGCCCGTCGGGTCGTGGCGGTCGGGGCCGGCGAGCACGACGTGCCCGGTGTCGGTGAAGCCCCGCTCGAGCCAGGTCGTCACCCCCACTCCCGACACGTGCTCCCGGCTGCCGTCCGCGAGGTACGCGGTGGCCCCCACGCGACCGCGGACCAGCAGCGTCGCGTGCGTGCCGATCCAGCTCACGAGGCCGAAGTCGGGCAGGCCGGCCATCCCGTGGCGGGCGAACGTCTCGATCAGCTGCGGCAGCCCGGCGCCCTCCCGCACGACCGGCCACAGCGCCCGCACCAGCGCGGCGTCCGGCTCGGCGCCGACAAGCACGATGGTCCGGTCGCCCGCCACGACGGTGAGCCCGGTGCCGCTGTAGGTGACAGCATCGCCGGTCACCCCGCCACCTCCGCCGCGCTCCGTCGTAGCCTGCTCACATCACGCCGTCCGCGCCGCGCGGGTTGGTCGACGCGCCGGGGTCCACCTCGACGTGCGCGGTGCCGTCGACGTCGACCACCACGACCGTCACGTTGTCCCGGCCGCCCGCCTCGACGGCCGCCGCCACGAGCCGGTTGGCCGCGCCGTCCGGGGTGGCCTCGCCGGCCAGGAACTCACCGATCTCCGCGTCGTCGAGGTGCCCCGTCAGCCCGTCGGAGCACAGCACGAACCGCTCCCCCGGCACAGGGTGCAGCAGCCAGCAGTCGGCGACCGGCGCCGGCAGCGTGCCGAGCGCCCGGGTCACGACGTTGCGGCGCGGATGCACCGAGCGCTGGGCCTCGCCGACGATGCCCGCGTCGACGAGCTCCTGGATCTCGGAATGGTCGACCGTGAGCTGCTCCAGCTGCCCGCCGGCCCAGCGGTAGAGCCGGCTGTCGCCGATGTTGACGGCGCACCACCGCTGGCCGCCGGTCTCCTCCACGAGGACGAGCCCGACCAGCGTGGTGCCCATGCCGTTGCCGGAGCCGGCGGTTCGGGACGCGGCGAGGATGGCGTCGTTCGCGCGGGTCACCGCGTCGAGCACCGCTTCGGTCGTCGGCCCGTCGTCGCCGGCGAGCCGCGCGAACGCCTCGGCGGCCAGGCGGCCGGCCTCGTCGGCGCGGGCGCGGCCGCCCATGCCGTCGGCGACGGCGAAGACCGGCGGCTCGGCGACGAGGCTGTCCTCGTTGTTGTGGCGGACCCGACCGACGTCGGTAGCGGCCCCCCACCTGAGTGTCACCGTCACGGCACGCACCGCCTTGCTCATCGACCCCGGACGCGGTGCCGCCGACTCTAGCCGGTCGTGACACCCGCCGATGAACCGTCCTCCGCCAGCCGGACAACGGCCACGTCACGGTCACCCAACGCGATCGTCCCATCGCCGTCGCGGGTGCCGACGAGCACGTCGCCCGCCACGTCCCCGACCCGCACCGCGTCGTCGCAACGGCTCCCCGGGATCCCGGCGGCGCTGCTCCTGGTGGCGTGCGCACCGCTGCTTGTCGTGGGCTGGGTGGCGGTCCGGAGGCCATCGGACGGGCGAGATCGACTGATCCGTCGGCTTGGTCGTCGTCGATATAACTGAGGCGTGGTGATGAAGGAGACCCCGCCGTCGCGCGCGGGGCGGGACCTGCTGGTGTTCGCGGTCGCGTGCGCGGTCGCGATGGCACTGACGGGCGCGATATCGCTTACCGCCCTCACCGTGGACTGGGCGATCGTCGCGGCCACGCTGACCTGGACCGGCGCGATGCTCGCGGTGGTTCTGTTGCTGCGCTGGCGTAAGAACACGGTCCTGTTGACGGTGGCCTCCGTCGTGTCCTACTTCGTCGTGCTCACGCCGCTGTTCCTCGTGCCCAGTATGGTGTTGAGCCTGCGCGGCGTCGAGATGAACGCCACCGTCGTCGCGTCCGAGTACGCGCCCGGCGTCGGCCACGACGACCTGCTGTACTCCCTGACCGCCCCGGACGGGGCCGCCATCACCGGTCAACTGAGGGCGCCGAGTGGCTTCGCGGTGGGTGACAAGGTCGCCGTCGTCGTGGACGCCGACGGCCCGGTGCGCCCGATGCTGTCGTCGGAGGTGACCGGCGACGTGTGGTCGGATGTGTTCACGCTGCTCTTCTTCTACGCGGTTACGCTCCCGTTCGCGTGGCTCGCCATCGGACGCAGGCCCACGGACGACGCGTGAGGACGCCTCAACCGACGACGGCGCGCGCACCGCGTCCGGTCGCGGTGCCCACACAGGACAGCGTGCTCGGCGCGGTCACCCGCCTCGGTGAGCGGACCGTCGACGGGATCATCGTCATCATGGAGGTCCGCCTGCTCGACTCGGCGACCGGTACTCCGTGGTGGACACCGACCAGGCCGCCTGCACGGCGGTGTTCGTCGCCAACGACCAGATGGCGCTGGGCGTGCTGCACTGGACCGCCGCGAGCCCGAGCCCGGCACCACCCTCGTCCCACCCGGCTCGTGATCCGCAAGAGCACCGCCCCGCCCCCGCACCCCGTAACCGCCGCCCGCCACGCGCCGCGCGGCCCGCACACGCAGACGTGCCCGCCGCGCGCAGGCGCGGCGGGCACGGTTTCGAGCGGGTCCTAGCGGTCCGTGATGTGGACGAAGTCGCGCTCCGTCGCGCCCGTGTAGACCTGGCGGGGGCGGTTGATCTTGCTGGTCGGGTCCTCGATCATCTCGCGCCACTGGGCGATCCAGCCCGGCAGGCGGCCCAGAGCGAAGAGCACCGTGAACATCTTCGTCGGGAAGCCCATCGCTTTGTAGATGAGGCCCGTGTAGAAGTCGACGTTCGGGTACAGCTTGCGGGAGACGAAGAACTCGTCGCCGAGCGCGATCTCCTCCAGCTCCATGGCGAGGTCGAGCAGCGGGTCCGGCTTGTCCATGCGCTCGAGCACGTCGCGGGCCGCCTTCTTGACGATCGCCGCGCGCGGGTCGTAGTTCTTGTAGACCCGGTGGCCGAAGCCCATGAGCTTGACGCCCTGCTCCTTGCGCTTGACGCGCTCGACGAACGCCTTCACGTCGCCGCCGTCGGCCGCGATGCCGGCGAGCATCTCCAGCACGGCCTCGTTGGCGCCGCCGTGCAGCGGGCCGGACAGGGCGTGGATGCCGCTGGACACCGAGGCGTACAGGTTGGCGTGCGAGGAGCCGACCATGCGCACCGTCGACGTGGAGCAGTTCTGCTCGTGGTCGGCGTGCAGGATGAACAGCATGTCGAGCGCCTTGGCGACGACCGGGTCCACGGGGTACTCAATGGACGGCACGCCGAACGTCATGCGCAGGAAGTTCTCGACGTACCCCAGCGTGTTGTCGGGGTACATGGAGGGCTGCCCGATGGAGCGCTTGTACGCGTACGACGCGATGGTGGGCGCCTTGGCCAGCAGCCGGATCGTGGAGATCTCCACCTGCGCCGGGTCGAACGGGTCGAGGCTGTCCTGGTAGAAGGTGGACAGCGCGCTGACCGCCGAGGACAGCACCGGCATGGGGTGCGCGTCGTGGCGGAAGCCGTCGAAGAACCGGCGCATGTCCTCGTGCACCAGCGTGTGGATGTTGATCTGCTCGGTGAACGTGTCGAGCTGCGCGCGGGTGGGCAGCTCGCCGTAGATGAGCAGGTACGCGACCTCGAGGAACGACGACTGCTGCGCGAGCTGGTCGATCGGGTAGCCGCGGTAGCGCAAGATGCCCGCGTCCCCATCGATGTAGGTGATCGCCGACGCGCAGGACGACGTGTTCATGAAGCCCGGGTCGTACGTTACATACCCGGTCTCGCTGAGCACCTTGCCGATATCCAGGCCGTGCGCACCCTCGGTCGCCTCGTGCACCGGCAGGGGCAGCGGACCACCTGGGTAATCGAGCTTAACGTCCGCCATTAGCCCTCACTCCACCGCAGATCCTCTGTTTACAAGTTAATTTCACCGTAGTTTCTGGTCCCGGGGAAGTGCGCGGGCGGGCCAGGAGGTGAGTCGGAGATCACTGCGGACGGTCACGACCCACGACGTGACCCGCGTCACGCGGACCTCAACGTGCGCGGGAACGCAGGGCGTCAATGTCGTGTACGACCACTTTGAGCCTGCTTGTGGTTATCCAGCCCCGCGCGCGCAGTACGCCGAGCGCCTTGCTCACCGCCTCCCGGGACGCCCCGGTCCACCCCGCAAGTTCATCCTGCGACAGCGGCAGCGCGATCCGCAGGCCGTCGTCGCCCGTGGTCACGCCGAACCGCTCGGCCAGCTCGACGAGCCGGGCGGCCACGCGCCCCAACGTGTCATACGCGCCGAACTCGACGCGCTTGCGGTCGGCGTCGCGCAGCCGGGCGGACAGCATCCGCATGAGCAGGAACGCGACCCGCCCGTGCGCGTGCAGGTACGCCTCGAAGTCGGCGACGCTGACCGCCAGGCCGGTGATGGGCTCCAAGGCGGTGACGGTGGCCGACCGCGGCTCCCGGTCGATCGCGGACAGCTCCCCGACCAGGCTGCCCGGCCCGCGCACGGCGAGGACGACCTCCGTCCCGCCGGCCGTGTGTGAGGAGACCTTGACCCGCCCCGACAGGATCACGAGCACCCAGTCGGACTCCTCCGCCTCACGGAAGATCACCCGCCCCCGCGGCCACTGCCGCCGCCGCCCGCACGCCTCCAACGCCGCTGTCTCCGCCGCCGTCAACAGCCCCAGGAACTCACTCACAGAGCCACCACCACATGCGCGCGCACCGGCTGGCGCCGCCCCTTCACCAGCAGCTCCCCCAGCGGCCGCACGTCGGCGCCCGGGTCCAGTCGCTCCACTGTGGCGTGTCCGGCCACCACCTGGCCCGGCTCGGCCAGACCCTGCAGGCGCGCGGCGACGTTGACCGCGTCGCCCATCGCGTTGAACCCGCGCAGGCTCTCGCTGCCGATGTTGCCCACCAGCGCGGGCCCGGTGTTGATGCCCACCCGGAACCGGGGCCACCCCGGCTGACCGGCGGCGATGACGTCCACCGCGGCCTGCAGCGCCAGTCCGGCGCGCACCGCCCGTACCGCGTGGTCGTCCTGTCGGGCGGGCGCGTTGAACAGCGCGAGCAGCGCGTCCCCCACGAACTGCACGATCGTGCCGCCGTTGTCGAGCACGCACGGCACGGCCGCCCCGTGGTACCGGTTCAGCATCGCCACGATCTCGCCCGGCTCGACCCCCTCCGAGAACGTGGTGAACCCGCGCAGGTCCGCGAACAGCGCCGTCACCTCGACCACCGACCCGCCGAGGCGCGCCTGCTCCGGGTCCGCGAGCAGCGACGCCGCCACGTCCGGTGACAGGTAGCTGCGGAACAACGTGCCCAGCTCCGCGTACAGCCGCGCGTTCTCCAGCGCGATCGAGAGCTGGTCGGCGAGCGTGCGCAACAGCTCGGGACCGCCGTCGGCGGCGCTGTCCGCGCCGACCTCCAGCACCGCGGCCACCCGCCCTTTGACCATGAGGGGGTACGCCGTAGAGCGCGCCGATCGCACCGTCGCCCCGTCGGCGAACGCCGTCGCCGGATAGGTCCGGCCGCCCACGCTCGCGACCCCGTCCGTGACCGGTCCGATGTGGACATCGCCGAACCCGGGCCGCAACAGGTCGACGGCCGCCGCCAGGAACTCCGCCTCGCCCAGGCCCACCCGGGCCCGCTCCCCCACCGCGACCAGGGCGTTGAGGCGGCGGGCCTGCGCCCGCTCGGCGGCCAGCGCGGCCCCGGCGCGCTCCAGCACGGCGGTCTGGCCCTCGGTCAGCCCGAACTTCTCCGCCAGCCGCGCCGCGAAGCGGCGTTCGCCGGTCCGTTGCAGCGCCTGCACGTACTCCTCAAGGGCCTGGCCGTACTCGGCGCGGATACGCCGCGCGGTCTCGGCCAGCGTCACCGCGTCGAACAGCCCGCCGGCGGACCCTTCCCGGCGGTACTGGATGTAGGCGCTGTAGGCGACGAAGCCGAAGCCGGCCGTCAGCAGCAGGTGCCACTCCCACCAGGTCAGGTGCCACCGCGGCGCCAGCGTCACCGCCACCATGGCCTCGGCCAGCAGCGTGAACGCGGTGACGAGGCTGAGCAGCACGGCGGCCGGGCTGCGACGGTGCAGCAGGTAGTAACGCACCGCCGCGCCGACGAACGCGGCCGTGGCCGCGAACGCGACGCCCTCCAGCGCCGCCGGCAGCTCCCCCGGGCCGGGCCGTGCGAGCGCCCCGAGGCCGGCGAGCGACGCGACCGCCCAACCGGCCAGCAGCGCGGCGCCACCGCCCCACCACCACCAGCGGTAGCGCAGGATCCGCTCCCCCACGCGGTCGAGCGGCAGCGCGGAGGCCAACGCCAGGACGGCGGCGAGGGCGAGGCCGACGGGTTGGGCCATGTCGAACCCGGCGTTCGGCCCACGCACCAGCACCTGCGGGGTGGCCAGGGCGTGCAGCGCGAAGAAGCCGGCGCAGGCGAGGAACGCCAGCGACACCAGGAACAGCCGGGCGTCGCGGTGACGGTGCGCGGCCGCGCTCATCAGCGCGCCCAGCGCGAGGTTGCCCACGGCGACGACGAGGACCAGCCAGAAGTGGCTGTGGTTGTCGTGCCACCGCACGTCGAGGTCCGGCCGGGCGAGCAGCAGCCACAGGCCGGCCACCGGCATGGCCAGGTGCAGGAACCACACCAGCACCCGCGCCGGCTGCGCGGCCGGGGGAAGGTACGGCATCCGCACACCCTACGGACGCCCGGCCCTTCCGCGGCAGGGTCGCGTCGGCAGGTTGCCAGTTGCCGACTGTGTGGATTTCTACGCGGACGGCGGCCCCGTCCGGGGTTTGCATCGAGGTGGCAGGGCGCGCGCGGCGCGCACCGACCATCCAGGGAGACACCCATGAGAGGCAAGGGACCGCTCATCACGCTGATCGCCGGCGCGGTGGTCGCGGTGGTGCTGCTGGCACTGAGCGCCAACGCCGCGGGCCGGCGCGACGCGGCGAACTCCGCGGCCACCGGTGGGGACGGCATCGGCGTGGCGGCCACGACCGCCGCGACCGCGTCACCTACGGCCGCCGCCGGTTCGGGCGTGGCCCGGCCGTCCGGTTCCGGGGTCGCCAGCATCAGCCTCGCCTTCGCCGGCGACGTTCTCGGCGGCGACGCGAGCATCGCGCTGGCCGTCAAGGACGACCACGTCGTCGCCTACCTGTGCGACGGCGAGAAGACCGAGGCCTGGCTGCAGGGCACGTACACGCCGGCCGGGACGCTCAGTCTCAGCGGCCGCGGCGGCACGCTCACGGCGACGCAGTCCGGTGGCAAGGTCACCGGGACGGTCACCGCCGGCGGTCGCACGTGGCCGTTCACGGTCGGCAAGGTCGCCAAGCCGTCCGGCCTCTACCGGGCCGTCGCCGACGTCCGCGACGGGCGCGTCGTGGCCGGCTGGATCGTGCTGCCCGGCGGCCGCCAGGTCGGCATCGCGACGGTCGCCGGGGTCCCCGGCACGGCGCCGACCCTCGACGTGACCAGCGGCACCGCGACGCTCGACGGCACCCAACTGTCCGCCGCACCGGTCGAGGGAGGACCACTGTGAACACCGACCCGGAAGCGACCGACCCCGACGGCGTCCCGGCCCAGCCTGCGGCACCGGTCCGATCCGTGGCACCGGTCCGATCCGTGGCGCCGATCCGGGCCGCGGCGTCGGTGTCCTACCCGGCACACACCGGGCCGCCCACCGAGGCGGCGCCCGCGGTCGGCCCGGAGAGGACCGGCGCAGGCGCGTTGGGGCTGCTCGTCCCGTTCGTCGTCGGCGGGGCGGTGAGCCTGACGCTCGGCGTCTACGGTCGGCTGCACACGCCGACCGGCATCGCCGTCAACGTGGCCGGGTTCTCCAGCCCGCAGACCGTCAAGGTGTGGCTCGCGACCGGCGCGTTCGTGCTGGCGCTGGTGCAGTTGCTCTCGGCGCTGCTCATGTGGGGCCGGGTGCCGGGGGTGCGCGCCGTGCCGCGCGGCACGGCGGCGGTCCACCGCTGGTCGGGCCGGGCGGCGTTCCTCCTGGCCGTGCCCGTCGCGATCCACTGCCTGTACGCGCTCGGAGCGCAGGCCTACGACACCCGCGTGCTCGTGCACTCCCTGGTGGGCTGCCTGTTCTTCGGCGCGTTCGCCACGAAGATGCTCGCCCTGCCCCGCCGTAACCTGCCCGGCTGGGCGCTGCCTGTTCTCGGCGGCACGGTCTTCACGGCGCTCGTCGCGCTGTGGCTGACCTCGTCGCTGTGGTTCTTCACCACCGTCGGCGTGACCTTCTGAGAGGGAGCCAGCTCATGGACACATCGGACACCCGGGCGGGGACGTCCCGACGCAGCGTCCTCGCGGCGGCCGGCGGCCTAGGGATCGCCACGCTGGCCGGCTGCGCGACCTACGGTGACACGGGCGGCGGTGGGGTCGTGGACGCGCCCGGCCCGGGAGCGCCGGCCGGCGGAGCGACCGGGTCCCCCGGGACCGGCGGCACGGTGCTCGGGCCCGCCGACGCGGTGCCGGTCGGCGGCGGTCAGGTCTTCGGCGACCAGGGCGTCGTCGTGACCCGCCCGGCCGACGGGACCTACCTCGCGTTCACCGCCGTGTGCACGCATGCCGGCTGCCTGGTGGCCAACGTCAGCGGCGGCACCATCAACTGCACCTGCCACGGCAGCAAGTTCGACGCCACCACCGGCGCGGTCGTCAACCCGCCCGCGCCCCAGCCGCTACGGAAGCTGCGCGTCACGGTGGCGGACGGCCAACTCGTACTCCCCGGAAGTTGACCCTCGGGCAGCCGGAGACCGGATGCTGTGTCGGTGAGCGACGAACCACTGTTGAACATCGGCGGCTTCGCCCTGCTGACCGGGCTGACGGTCACCGCGCTGCGGCACTACGACGAGGTCGGGGTGCTGCGGCCGGCGTCCGTCGACCCGGTCACGGGCTACCGGCGCTACAGGCCCGGGCAGGTCGACCAGGGGCGGCTCATCGCCGCGCTGCGCCGGGTCGACCTGCCGGTCGAGGCGATGCGCGAGGCACTGGCCGGACCCGCCGGCCCGGCACCGGCACTCGACGCGCACCGGTCCCGGTTGACGGCACGGGTCGAGGAGCTCACACGCATGATCGAGGAGGTGGACCGCCACCTCGACCGGCTGACCGAGGGAGTTGCCGTGGCTTCGCTGAAGGGCTCCCGCATCGCCCAGGTGACGATCCGGGCCACCGACCATGCCGCGCTCGTGGCGTTCTACGAGGCGGCGTTCGACGCGACATACAACGCCGAGATCGGCTCATTCGAGTTCGGCACGTGGCCGGACGACGCGTTCTTCCTGCTCACGGTCGCCGACGCGGAGACGCATCCCGGCCCGGACGGACCTGCCCGCTTCGGGCTGCTCGTCGACGACCTGGACGCCGCGCACCGGCGGGCCCTGGCGGCCGGCGGCACCGAGATCTATCCGCCCGTGAAGCTGCGGTGGAAGCCACGGTCGTCCGGCGTCGGTGATCCGAGCGGCAACCACATCGACCTCTACCAGGGCTGACGTCCTATCCGATGTCGGGCGGCCCAACGACACCGGGGCCCTGTCCACTCGTTGATCAGGGTGACTGCTCCCTTTGGAGATCGCTGATGGACACATGTGAAACGTCTGGCTGCGCGTCGCGGCGCAGCGTGCTGGCGGCGACCGGCGCCCTCGGAATCGGCGCCCTCGGAATCGGCGCGCTGACCGGCGCCGCCCACGATGCCGGCTCGGCGGCGGCCGCCGCCCCCGCTGGCGGCAACGCGCCCGCCG
>NZ_BAAALT010000286.1:0-26371 GCF_039528515.1 Luedemannella flava | reverse complement strand
CGCACCGCCAAAAGCTCAAGTTATTCCTCGGCAGTTCCTAAGCAGGCTGCCTGAAGTTATGTCCGTAACTCGCCCGCGTTGATGCAGGTGCGTACATGAAGACCTCGTCGGGGTTTGGATTCGGTTACCACACAGAGTCCAGACCACGACGAGGTCGTCGCCAGTATGCGCCCCACGCACGTGTACGCCAACGTCTCCGATGAGCAGTACCACCTGCTGCTCGCCTCGTTGCACCAGCAGTGGCGGGTCGCGACCCGTACCGTGATGGTGCTGCTGTCCGCGCAGGGGATGACGCCGGCCGATATCGGTGACCTGCTGCACTACCACCCGAAGACGGTCCGCCGGTGGATCATCCGCCACGGTGGCGAAGGCATCGGCGGACTGCCCGACCGGCCACGCCCTGGGCGTCCCCGGATCGGCTCACCACATCTGGGTCAACGCATCACCGCACTCCTGGCCTCGCCGAAGGCATGGACGACCGCCCGGATCTGGCGGGCACTCGGGCGACCGAAGATCAGCCTGCGGACCTGCTACCGGCGCATCCGGGAACAAGCCCGCTGGTGCCGGCCACGCCTGATCGCGAAAGGCGAACCCGACCGCGACCAGATCTGCGCCGACATCCGCGCCCGCATCAGCGCGTTACCGGCCGGGTCGGTCGTGCTGGCCGAGGATGAAACCCACCTCGACCTGCTCGCCCGGGTCCGGGCCACCTGGATGCCCTACGGCGTCCGGCACCGGATCATGACGCCGGGCACCAACCGTCGCCGCACCGTGTTCGGCGCGGTCAACCTGGTCACCGGCATGGTGCACCACCACATCGCGGTCAAGGGCGTATCAGTGGTGTTCTGCTACTTCCTCGACATGCTCCTGCAGGCCTACCCCGACGCACCGGTCGTGGCGGTGGTCTGTGACAACGGCTCCGTGCACCACAGCAAGATCACCCGCCGTTGGCTGGCCGCCCACCCCCGGCTACACCTGTTGCACGGAGCCCGATACAGCCCTCAGGACAATCCCACCGAACGAGTATGGGCCGCGATGAAGGCATGGATCGCGAACACCGCGCCAGCCACCATCGCCGACCGAGTCCGGCAAACCCACGAGCTCTTCCGCCACCACACCCCCGCCCAGATGCTCACCACCACCGCGCCCTGGACCTCACCCTGGCTCCCCGACGGTTACGGACAAGACTTCAGGCAGGCCGCTTAGGCGAGATGGACCCGGACGCGCTACCGACCAACTTCAAGACGCTATAGCGAATCGGAGCACCGCCCAGGCCGGTGCCTCACTGACGGCTACCAGGGCAAGCTCACTGTAGGCGCGAGTCGCCTGAAGTGGGGTCACGTAATTGCTGTGAGCGCCCACAGTGCGGCCGCTGGCCGGCGTTCATGCTTCCTCGAACGAGGATTGTTCGAATTTGAGGGTTGTTGCGTTTTCGGAGATGGTGCGTACCCGGTTCGGGTCGAATCCGGTGGGTGTGGTGGCTTCGATCTCGATCCGGACGGCGAGGTGGACGTCCGAGACAGCGGCCAGGTGGGCAATGATCTCGTCGGCGATCTTCTTGAAGTCGGTGCCGTACCGGTCGGCGCTGAGCTGTTTGGTGGCGAAGTAGCGGGTCTTGTCATTGGTGCGTGCGGGTGGCCCGCTGGATGGGGGCGTTGGTCCGGGCGGGTGACCCGCAGGTGGGAGCGTCGTGCCGTGCTCCGGCACCTCACTGACGACTTCCTGGTCGTGCTGCCGTTGGGCGATGTCAGGCTGTACGACGAGGGTGGAGTCGGTGATGGCTGTGCCGACGTGGTCGTTGGGGAGCAGCAGCCCGCGGTAGCGGTGGGACGTTTCGTCGTAGCCGTCGGCGAGGGCGAACCCGTCGGAGTGCCATACGAGAACGGCGGCGGTGAGGCCGGCGTTGAGGACGACCCGGTCGCGCAGGCGCGGCATGTAGGGGTAGGACGCGTACACCTTCCACAGGTCGCCGACCTGGACATGTCCGTTGGCCCACATGGTCGGGACCACATGGTCGAGGGCGTAGCGGATGGTGGCGGGAGCTTGTTGGGTGGTGAGCGCACCGTCGTTGCCGAGCCGCTGGCTGACCCGGTCGGCGAGCGCTGCCGCCTGCCCTTCGGCCTTGACGGCACGGATGGTGAACGGCTGATCAGGCTTGGGCTGCTCCGGGACAAGCGCCCAGTGGTAGGTACCGAGCAGACGGCTACCAACGGTCTGGTCGGCTTGGCGGCGTTTCTCGGCGGCCTGGTTTTTCTGGTTCTGGGTCAGGTCGAGTTCGTCCTGCTTGTCGATCACGTCGGACCAGCCGAGGTACTCGCGAACGGCCGTGTCGAGTTCGGCCATGCGGTCGGCGTCGGCGGCGAGGTAGACGACCATGTTGCGGTAGGTGCGGTTGGCGGTGCCGCGGTGTTCGGTCGCGGTGTGCGCGAAGGTCATGGCGGTGTTGGATTGGTCTTTGCGCTGGTAGGTGGCCTTCGGGTGCAGGATGATCAGTCGGGCTTCGTCGGTGTCGGGGATGTCGGCAGTGTCGTCGGGGCAGACGTGGACACCGGCGAACGATCCGCGGGTCTTGGCTTGTCCTTTGAGCCGCTCGACG
Source organism: Luedemannella flava (assembly GCF_039528515.1). Classification (NCBI taxonomy): domain Bacteria; kingdom Bacillati; phylum Actinomycetota; class Actinomycetes; order Micromonosporales; family Micromonosporaceae; genus Luedemannella; species Luedemannella flava. Next base: position 23,775 of record NZ_BAAALT010000286.1, on the reverse strand, counting down.
ATCTCGGCCCAGACGTCTTCGGGGTGTAGCCGCTCGGCCTGGTCCTTGGCCCGCCGGGAGATGTTGGCCTGCAGGTCGTACCAGTACTTGCCGGCACCGGTGTAGAAGTAGGTGGTCTTGTCGGCAAGTTGGGTAAGCGAGGCGTGGAAGTTGCCGGGCACGTCGCCGGGGACAGCCACGCCGAGGAACAGCCGCTGTGCTTCGATTCCTTTGTGGGCGGTGCCGATAGTTGGGGCGGCGCCGAAGAACACGGTGCGGGCCAGACGTCGAGTCAGCGACCGTTGCCCGAACACCGGCCGCGCGTTGTCGATCTTTACGGGTTCGGAGTTGGGGCCGTCGACGTCGGCGTCGATGATGGCTTTCCAACTGTCCTGCAGGTACTGGGTGAGTTCGCTGTTGACGGTGGCGGACGCCAGGGGAATGGACCCGGGCATGATCAGCGGTGCGGTGTCCTCACCGACCCACAGGGCGTGGATGACGGTGTTCATCAGCCGTAGCACGCCGCGGGTTCGTTGGAAGCGTTCAAGGCTGGACCAGTCCTCGTAGAGGCGGTCGAACAGCTCGGGATGGACCGGGTAGGTGTGGCGGATGCGGGTCTCGTAGTCGTTGTCGCGGGCCTCGCGGGGAAAGTCATCGGGGTGTTTGCGGTAAAACTCGATGAACGCGCGGGCGGTAGCACCGATCCCGGCGAGGGCTTCGGCGTCGGGGGTGACGAACAGGCGGCGGCGCACAATGTGGTACGCCTCGTCAGATGAGGCCGGGTGCCACTGGTGGGCCACCCGGCGGACCACGTTCTGCAGACGTTGCAATGCTTTGAGGCCGTACTCGCCGCCGACCTCCTCGGCCACACCGGCCACCGGCGTCTGATCCGGGTTGTGTGAGGCTGGGATTGAGATAGCCAGCAGGACGCCACTGGTGCCCTTGGCGACCTCGGTGAGTGCCTGCGCGAACGTGAACTGGGTGTCGAACGTGCCGCCGGCGTGGGTGTCCTTGTCGTAGAGCTGGCGCGCGTAGGCGACCCACTCGTCGATGAGGATCACCGCCGGCGCGTACGCGGCCAGGAGGTCATGTAGGGCTCCGCCGGGTGCGGTGGCGCGGGCGTCGCTGTCGGCGACCATCGCGTACGCGGTTTTGCCACCCAACTGCCAGGCGAGTTCGCCCCAGAGCGTGTTTACGCGGGTGCCGTCGGGTTTAGTTTCGCCCGACGGGGCGAAATGGTTTCCCACCAGTGCCACCCGGTGTACCGGCCCGCGAATGTTGTCGTAGCCGCACCGGCCGAGCAACTCCTGGAGCTCCTGCGGGAAGTCACCGCGTGGGCGCCCACTCGCGAGGTGCCACAGCGACAGCATCGAGTGGGTCTTGCCGCCACCGAAGTTGGTCTGCAGGTTGATCACCGGTGACGCGTTGTCATCCCCGGCCAGCCGTCGTACCGCTCGATCGATGAGATCCTGCAGACCCTCCGTGACGTACGTACGGACGAAGAACCGGACAGCATCGGTGTAGTCGGTGCTGGCTGCGCCCTCGGCTACCTTGTACAGGTCGGCGGCGAACTCAGCGGCCTGGAAGTTGCCCGTAGCCACATCCTCGTGCGGCTGCAATACCTCCCGCCAAGGCTTGAGACCAGCCGAGGCCGGAACCGCCGCCGCCGACCGCAGGGTGCGGCGGTCGTCCTTGTCCGCGGTCACCCGACGCAGGTTCAGCCGCACCTTCGCTACCTGGTCAGCGGCGAGGGCGTTGCCGATCGCGGTCAGCAACCGCTCGGCGGTGTCGAGGATGCGGTAGGCGTCGTCGTCGGTGAACGACTTCATGTGCGCCCACCGGTCCCGGGCGTCGCGCAACTCCTGGGCGTAGCTTTCGTGGACCCGGCTTAGCTGCCCCCGAAACGGCTGCCAGCCCGGTTTGATCTGGCCGGTGATGTTCTCTGTCAGCATCCGTAGCTGCACCTGAACATCACGCGTGTCGTAGTCCTTGCCCCCGATGCCCTTGATCTCGTCGCGCCCCTTCACCAGGGTCGACCACGGCACGCCCGTCGGCAGATCGGACGCCACCATCGCGGCGATGAATGAGTCCAGAGCCGGTGACAGGAGATCAAACATTTGCCCGATGCGGTCCCGGTTGGAGGTCGCCATCACTCCTCCTCGTCAAGGTCCAGCAGCGGCTGTTTAACCGCAACGGCTCTACCCTGCGAAGCGTCGACAATGTCGGCCCATGACGTCGCTAACGTGTTGAACGACACCGCGTCGGACACCCACCGGTTGCCATCCGCGACACGGAACAGCAGGAACGCCAGCTCTTTGACAAGATCCGGATCGATGACACCGTCGGGTCGTGACCGAGCGCGAGCCAGCAACGCACCTGCAGCCGCGATCCCCTCAGACTCAAGAACCCTTATCAGGTGATGGGTAACCTCCCACCCGCTGATCCGATCATCCGACAGTGGGTCATACACCTCAGGGAGATCCTTTGACCGCAGCAGAGTGACCTTGCCTGCATGGCTGGTGAGGATGCCGGCCCTGCTGATGGCGTCGACCGCCGTGTCGCGCGATCGGGCAAGGCTATCGGCGTCGCCGAACTTGCCCGTGGCGTAGCCGTGCTGACGGAACCACGAGATCGCGAACCGGGTCGTGCTGTCGAAGTCGCCTTCCTGCTCATTCAGTACCTGGTCAAGTACTTCGTTGATCCGCGCCAACGCTGAGCCAACCGACATCTGGGAACCGTCGGCCTCAAGCACCGACGCGTACCGAGAGAACACCGCCATGCCGGGTCCGATGGTTGCCTGCGGCAGATCAACCGGCGCGATCAGTCCATGCTGAAGATCGCGCAGTGCTTGGGGAAGCTCAGCTTGCAGCGTGGCGATAAACCCCCGACGATCCGTGCTCGGGGCATCGTCCGCACGTGGTCTGAGGACCAGGACGATCGACGACGCAAGAGCGTTTGTGCCCTGTGACAGCATTCGGTTTCCGAGTTCACTGCGCATCGGCCATGTTGCGGTGATCATCCAGCGTGATTGGATCATGCCATCGAGTAGCGTCGTCCAACCAGCGGAAGCGACGGCGTCGTCACCGCTGCCCTCGGACTGTTTGTAGGCGTAGTACACCGTGATCGGAAGATCGGGCCACGCCGAACGCCGAGCCTGTTCGAACACCGCACGGAACCCTTGTTCAAAGAACTGGCGCGCAGACTCCTTGCCACCGTGGCGATACGGGTTGGCGACCAACTCCTGCGCCTTTGGCACGAGAAGCGTGCCGAGCAGTTTCGGGTGCACCGGCTGAAGTGTGCGCCGCAACCAGACATAGAAGAAGTCCGAGAGGTCCGAATATCCGATGTTATCGTAGTACGGCGGGTCGGTGCTGATAAGAAGGCCGCGAAACTCGTCCACCATTGCGTCTTCTTGCGTGGCGAATGCCGCCGCACCTTTCGGCGTCAGATCGAGCACCTTCGCCACCCAGTTCAGTTGGCCCGCAAAGCCTCCCGATGACTGCGAGAACGGCATGGCCTCCGCCAGGTCCCACGTCATGGGGATCGCTTGACGCCCGAACACGTTCCGTACAGTGTCGCGGGTGGTATCCCAACTGCAGATCGACGACCAACGGTCGGCACTGCGGGAGACTGTGATGCCGAGGTAGGTGGCGATGGCGTCCGCGTAGGCGTCGGCGTCTGCGCCGCCGGATTCGAGGCGTTCGCCGTGCGGCTTGCCGGCGTGAAGTGCGTCTTTGAGTGCTCGTTCGCGCGCCTCGCCGACGAGATCGCTGAAGGTCGTCAGTGCCACCAACTGCCGGTTAGTGAACAGGTCCGCAAAGTTCGTGAGTCCGTACATGGGAGGTGAGAACCATCGCGGATTGTCCGCCACTTCCCCTTCGATGGAGCATGTTGGAGCAACGACATCTGCACACGAGCGGTGCACCTCGTCAGGGGGCAGATAAACCCTTCGTCCCCTGCCTTCAGCCACGATGGACAGGATGGCGGCACTGTGCTTCTTCGATGCGAATTCGCCACGAACGTATGGCATTGGAGCCACCGAGCCGCAGCTAACGCATACCGCTCCCCTACGCCCTGACATAGTGCCGTCCGGTACTTCTCGGGTGGGGTCATGGCCGATGGTGTAGGTGACGCGTTTGCCGCTGGGGTGGTTTGGGTCAGTGGTGATGGTGGGGAGGACGTAAGCTTCCTTGCCCTTCTTCTTGCTCAGCCACCACTTTGATGTCAGGGGCATCTCGATGCCGCAGGCGGGGTTGGGGCAGGTGACGGTGCGGGCCCAGATCCAGGCGATGACCGTCGCTTTGGTCCCGTCGGGCAGGGTTGTTTTGGGGTAGTGGTGGCCGATGCGATGTTCGGCTTCGTCGCGCATCCATTCGCCGTATGCCCGGACGTCGGCGGCGAGCCCTTCGGCGCCCGACCAGCCGAGTCGCGTTCCGGCCAGGTCGGGAAAGACCGGCGGCTGGTCGCGGAACTTGGGTGGGATCTCGATGAGGGCCTTACAGATGAGCACGGCGACTGGGTTGAGGTCGGATGCGTGTGCTTCTAGGCCGAGCCGTTGGGCTTCGAGGGGGATGCTGCCGCCACCGGCGAACGGGTCGAGGATCGGTGGCGGGTTGCCGTCGCACGAGTTGACGATTTCCGCGCGTGCCTCGGCGAGCAGTCGTTCGTCGCTGATGTTCTCCCACACGACGAGGCGTTTGATTATGTCATGCAGCCGGTCGCGTTCTGCCTGTTGGGCATCGGCGGTGGGGAATCGGTCGGGCCGGCCGGAGGGGTCGTCAACGAGTTGCGCGAAAAGGACCGCGCGGGCGGTTGAGAGTGGCTTGCGCGACCACCAGAGATGAAGAGTAGAGGGATGGCCGTGGCGGATGGATTTCTCGCGGGCCGATTCACGGTTGATGGCCTCGAGTGGGAGTGCCACTTCGATCAGTTTTGGTCGATGGGCAGGCGTGTCCATGGTCGACCTCCGGTGCCGCCGCCCCCGTGGACGGTCGTGGTCGCTCGTTAGGGACAGCGTGGCGCATTGCCGCAGGTGACGGGCATGTTTGTCAGAACGGTGGTCGTCCGGACGCCCAGTTCCTGCCCCACTCTGCCCGGATGCCCGTTGTGGGAAAGCCGCCGATCTCGACGTTCTGGAACGGGTCGTTGAGGTAACGGACCTGGTCGTGTTGGGGACCACGGGGGTCGACGCGGACCATGGCCAGTCGATAGTGCGGGGCGGCGTTGCGGCCGAGGACGATCTCGTTATGGGTGACGAAGAAGTCGTCGGCTCCGTCGATGCGGGCTTTGACCTCGATGCGGATGGGTGGGCGATCGGAGGTTTCGGACAGGATGTCGAATCCCGGGTTGTTGAAGGGCTGCTCGGTGGGGCGCCGGCCGAGTGTTCGTTCGGTGCTCATCACGAGGTCAACGCCGCGTCGTTCGACTTCTTTGGTTTCCCGTGCGTGGATGGGCGCGTCCTCAGGTAACTCGTCCTCGACGGATGACAGCGGAAGCACGAGGGCGGCGGTGAGGACGCGCGGTGGTCTTGGTGACAGGTGGGCTTGCCGGTCGAGTTCGTGGAGGCGCCGTTCGAGTCGGGTTTCGAGGTCGGCCGCTTTGCGGGTCAGGCTTTCCGCGCTCTCACGCGGCTTGGTGCCGCGTTGTGTTTGTTCGTCGGCTTGCAGTGCCTCACCGGCGAGCCGGTTGATTTCGTGGTTGAGGCGGGTGGTGACGTGGTCGCGGGTACGCCCAAGGTCGGCCAGTCTCCGTGGGCCGATCTCGGCGAGGTACGCGGGTAGTTGGGTGGAGACGACCCAGCTAGTGGCCCTGGCCTCCGCGTCGGCCAGCCAGGGCAGTGCCCGCGCGTTGTCGATCGCTGGCGTGGTTGGGGCGCTCACGCAGTCGAGGTAGGGCGCCGGGCCGGCTGGGGTGACCGTGCCGTCCGCTTCGACGTAGGCATACCCGAAGCGGCGGGCGATCGGCGCTTCGGTGGCGTCGATGATTTCCTCGATTACGCCTACGAGCAGAACCGGGCGATCCACGGTGGGTGACACCAGGACGGTGCCGCGGGCGAGTGCCTGGCCGCATTGGAGGATCGTCTGTTCAGCGACGGCGTCGTGCAGCGGGTGGCCGGGTGCGAGAAGGTCCGCACGTACATCGTCCGGGGGTTCGATGGCGGCCACGTCGAAGGTGACCCGTTCGTAGCGGGTCGGGATCGGGCCACGGCGGGTCGAGGCGCGGATTCCGGCGGGTACGTTGCTGATTTCGAACCGGCCCCGTTCGCGTTTGGCCATCCGGCCGCCGAGGCGGCTGAACCCGTTGCGGAATGCCCATTCGATGTAGTGCGGTTGCAGCCGCCGGGCGCGGGCGTCGTCCATTTGCCGGCGCAACTCGGCGATGTCTGCTTCGGCGAGAGCGTCGTGGGCGAGGGCGTGGTCGGCGAGCATTTCCTTGACGCCGTCGGCGACCTGGTCGTCGATGACGCGGTGCATGCGGGCCCGGATCTCTGGCTGTTCGCCGTAGCGGATGGCCTCGACGAGCAGCTGTCGTAGCGGTGTTTCGCTGAACGCGAGCCCGAGCACGTCGAAAACCTTCCCGCCGTACGCCTGCCTTTGTTCTTCGATTTTGTGGAGGAGGCGGGTGAAGACCTCGCCTTCGCGGGTGTTGCTGGCGACGAGGTTCCACAGGCGGCACACCTCGGTCTGGCCGATGCGGTGGATGCGCCCGAAACGCTGCTCGATGCGGTTGGGGTTCCAAGGCAGGTCGTAGTTCACCATCAGGTGGGCGACCTGCAGGTTGAGGCCTTCGCCGGCGGCGTCGGTGGCCAGCAGCACACGGCAGTCGGGGTTCTTGGTGAACTCCTCGGTGATCTGACGCCGCTGGATACGCTGCACACCACCGTGGATCGCTTCGACCGCCTGCGCCCGACCCAACACCAACCGGATCTTGTCGGTGAGGTACGTCAGCGTGTCACGGTGCTCGGTAAAGATGATGATTTTTCGAGGTGAGCCGGACGGTGACGACCCGAGGGCGTGCCCGTCGAGGATCTGGCGCAGTTCCACCCATTTGCGGTCCTCGCCGGTGTCCCGGACCCGTTTCGCGGTCGCGGTGAGGTCGGCCAGTTCGAGCAGTTCGGCGTCGAGTTCTGCCAGCGTCTGCGCAGCGGTCGCGGCGTCGACCAGCTCCTCTTCGACCTGCTCGATTTCCTCGACCGAGTACTCGTCTGGATCGTCGAGCGTTTCACCGTCACGCAGCAGCCCGGCGTCACCCGTTGGGCCGCCAGTCAGCAGCTCGTGGCGGCGGCGACGCAGCCGCTCCGAACGCCGTAGCAGCGACTGGTAGATGGCCTCTGGGCTCGACGCGAGCCGGCGCTGCAACACCGTGAGCGCGAAGCCCACCGTGTTGCGACGTTTTGCGTCGAGCCGTTCGGCCCGGTTCATGCCCTCGCGCACGTACTGGGTCACCAGGTCGTACAACTCGGACTCGGCCGCGGTCAACTCGTACGGCACGGTCTGCGCCACCCGTTCGGGGAACAGGGGCTTGCCCTCGAACGTCAACAGATCCTCTTTGATCATCCTGCGCATCACGCCGGTTGTGTCGTCACCGTGCACGCCACGACGGAACCGGCCAGCGAACCGGTCGGCGTCGAGCAGACTCAGGAACAGCTGGAAATCCTCATCCTTGCCCGAGTGTGGTGTCGCGGTCATCAACAGGAAATGGCGGGTGCGCGCACCTAACAGCTCGCCGAGCTGGAACCGTTTCGTCTTCTCCAGCTTCGCCCCGAAGTAGTGGGCACCCATCCGGTGGGCCTCATCGACGACAACGAGGTCCCAGTCGGTGTCCGACAACTGGTCGAGCAGGTCCGCGTTGCGGGCCAACTGGTCCATCCGGGCGATCAGCAGGGGGTGACCGTCGAACACGGACGCGGCGACCAAGCTGTCGACCAGGCCACTGGAGAGGATCTCGAAACGCAGCCCGAACTTAAAGTACAGCTCGTCCTGCCACTGTTCCACCAGGCCACCTGGGGCCACGACCAGGCAGCGGTGAACGTCCTCGCGCAGCAGGAGTTCCTTGATGTAGAGGCCAGCCATGATTGTCTTGCCGGCGCCGGGGTCGTCGGCGAGCAGGAACCGCAACGGGGTACGCGGTAGCAGTTCGCCATACACGGCACGAATCTGGTGCGGCAACGGCCGCACGTCGCTGGTCGTCACCGCGAGCATCGGATCGTAGATCCCCGCCAGCCGGATTCGCTGCGCCTCAGCTGCCAACTTGAAGTCAGCGGCGTCGGCATCAAACGGCCGAGCCGCCGTCGTCGCAAGCTGAAGCGACTCCTCTTCGCTGCGAAATATCAACCGGTCGCGCAACTGGCCGGAATCGGTGCGGTAGGTGACCTCGACCGCGTCGGAACCGTGCCAGTTCACCGCCACGATCATCACCGGCTCGCCCGGGACGATGCCCGTCACCCGAATCCGCGGAGCGAGATCCTCCAACCTCATAGTGGCCTCCAGTGCCAAGCACCAGCGCGCCCCGTCGTATGACCGCGCGTCCACCTGCCATCACATCGAAAGCGGCGCCGAAACGGACAAGATCAGAGAAAGTCGCGGCAGGAGGCTGACCAGCGCGTACCGTGTGCCGCCGACTGATTTGAAGGGGTCAGTTCAGCCACGCAGTCAGTTGGCAGAACGTTCATCGTCACCGGGTTCGTCGCCCGTCGGGCCGGCAGTCAGACCGTCCACCACGCTCCGTCGTCGTGGAGGGTGGCGGTGTAGCCGAGCACTTCGGCGTAGCGGTGCGGCGCGTCTGTGTGGATGGGCACCAGGGTCGCCGGTTGTACCGCGGCGATCAGCGCCTGCAGGTCGGCCGGGGCTGCGTGTCCCGAGGTGTGGTGGTGATGCATCGGCACGCCGTGTTCGGCCAGCAGGGCGGTGAACCGTTGCCCTGACGGCTCGACGAGGTAGCCGTCCCACATGGACCACACGACAACCCCGCCGTCGAGGAGCCCGGCCCGGATCATCGCGGGTACGTGCCACTGATAGGCCCCGCATAGCACCCAGCTGCCCGGGCTGGCGGCGAGGTCTTCGTCGAAGATCCGGTGCGCGCGGACGGCCTCCGTCCGGTGGAACTCGCCGGACTCTTTCACGCGTACCCGTTGGCGGACCGGCATGTACACGCGTACCCGTGGCCAGTCGGGGGCGGGTCGGGGGATGGTGTCGCGGCCGGTGGCCACCGCTACCTCTGCGCCGTAGAGGTCGATGGCCGTGTCGCGGTCCGCGCGGAGGGCGGCCCGGTAGACGGTGACCATGCGGTCGATGTTCTGTGGCGAGCTGAGGACCACGACCAGGCCGTTGGCGTTGCGCAGCGTGGCCGCGAGGTCGGTCTCGACAGCCGATTCGCTGGTCAGGCTTTCGCCAGGGCTGTGCTCGTCGCGCAGGTTGGTGCCTTCAAGCAGCATGGCGTGCACATCCTGCGGTGGTGACTCCAACAGGCGCCGCCAACTGCCGGGCTTGCGGCCGTGCGCCCGCAGGTCCCCAGAGTAGAACAGCCGCCGCCCATCGGCTTCCACGAGCAGGGAGTACGCGTCGAACGCGGAGTGGTCGACCAGGTACGGGGTGATGGTGAATGGTCCGATGGTCACCGTCTGCTGGTCGTGGAGATGGCCTTGCTCGCGTAGGTCGATGCCGGTTCCCCAGAACTCGGCGGCGCGCAGGATGTCGGCGGCGGCCTTGCCGATCCATACCGGCACGCCGTCGGGTAGTTGGGGGACCAGTCCCCAGTGGTCCTGATGACCGTGGGTGATGATCACCGCGCGGGGGAGTGGGCCGGGCTCGCCCAGACCGACGGCCGGTGGCAGCGGGACCTGCTCGTCGGGGGTCGCCCACAACGGCCGCCCCAGGTCGAGCAGGATCGACTCGCCGGCCGCCTGTAGTTCCACGCAACTGCCGCCGATCTCGCGGGCTCCGCGATGGATCCGTACCCGCATGGTTTCCTCCACCGCTTAGCGTGCCCGCCCGATGGGCCTGGCACCCCATATTCGGGAATTCGCGGGCGGGCACGAGGTCGGACGATTGGCCGCGGACCGTGGTCGTTGCGGCGTATCGTCAAGATCGGTGTAGGTCTGCCGCTGGTTGGGGTTCATCTGTACGACCGACCGTAGGGCTGGCGATGAATAGACCGGCGCTGGCAGTGGTGTGGACACGGTACGGCCAGGAGGCCTACGGGGCGCTCCGGTCGACCGTGACAGCTCTCAAGCATGACGATCCGCTCAACCCCGTGACGGTCCTGGTTCCGTCCCACCTGTGCGGTGTTGCGGTGCGGCGCGCGCTCGCACGGGGCCTGGACGGCCGGTCCGGGGTCGCCGGGCTGTCGGTGCTCACCGTGGATCGACTCGCGGAGCGGCTGGCCGCCCCGGCGTTGGTCGGCAGTGGCCGCCGGCCGGTGACCGACGGCGTTCTTACGGCGGCCTGGCGGCGCGTCCTTGCCGAGCGGCCGGGGGTGTTCGCCCCGGTTGCCGCGCACCCGGCCACGGTGCGGGCTCTGGTCGCCGCGCACCGGGAGCTCCGCGAGGTCGACGACGCGGGCCTGGCGGCCATTGTCGACAGCGGTGACCCGGTGGCGAGCGAGGTGGGGCTACTCCATCAGCGGGTGGTGAACCTGCTCGCCGATGACTGGTACGACGTGACCAGCCTGCGGGAGACCGCCGCCATCGCGCTACAGACCAATCCGGCGTACGGCGCTGAGATAGGCGCGGTGATTATGTTCCTGCCGCAGGACATCGCACCGGGCCCCTTTGTCGGCCAGCTCGTCGTGAACACGGACCTCACCGTGATCGCTGCCCTTGCCGGACACGAGCGCGCCGACGCGGCCGTGCACCGCACGATCCGACGCGTGTCGACTGACGATGCACCGTCGATAGCGCAGCCGACCGCCGTGCGGATAGCGCACGCGTCCGACGCGGACGACGAGGTCCGCTGCGCGGTGCGGGAACTGACCGCGACATTGCGCGACATCCCGGCACACCGCGTCGCGGTCCTGTATGGAGCGGCTGACCCGTACGCCCGGATTCTGGCCGAGCACATCGACGCGGCCGGGATTGTCTGGAACGGTGCCGGGGTGCGGCCGACCCTCGAACGGACGCTGCCCCGCGCGATGCTGGACCTGTTGGCGTTGCCGGATCACCGGTGGCGCCGTGACGAGGTGCTGTCGTTGGTGTCGGCGGCGCCGGTACGCAACGCCGACGGTGATCGGGTACCGGCCGCCCGGTGGGACCGGATCTCGCGGGCGGCGGGAGTGGTGGCCGGCGACGAGTGGGACACCAGGTTGAAGTCCTACGCGGCGCACCTGCACGCGTCCGCCGACGCGGAGCGCGCCGCCGACGAACCCCGGCAGTGGCTCATCGACCGCCGGGAACGCGACGCGACCACGGCCATGGAGCTGCACGCGTTCGTCGGTGACCTGCGACGTCGCTCCCATCACGGGGCGAGCCTGCACACGTGGCCGGACCTGTCGCGGTGGGCGGTCGAGACCTTCGCCGCGCTGGTGGGTGACCTTGACGGCGAGGCGTGGCTGCCCGAGGACGAGGCCCGCGCCGCCGACCGGATCGCCCGTACGCTGCAGGGTCTGGCCAGCCTGGACAGCATCGAGGAGTACGCCGACCTGACCGCGCTGCGCCTGACCCTCGACCTGGAACTCGCCGACGACCTGCCCCGGTACGGCCGCGCCGGTACGGGAGTGCTGCTGGCCCCGCTGGCCGCCGCCGTGGGCCTGGACGTTGACGCGGTCATCGTGGTGGGCGTGGCCGAGGACCTGGTGCCCGGCCGGATCCGCGCGGACGCGCTGCTGCCCGACCGGGTGCGGGCGCTGGCCGGCGGCCAGTTGCCGCTGTCCCGGGACCGGGTCGACCGCGTCCACCGGCACCTACTCGCGGCGCTGGCCGCCGCACCTGACTGTCTCGTCTCGTTCCCGCGCGGTGACCTGCGCCAGAGCGCCCCGCGACTGCCGTCCCGTTGGCTGCTGCCGAGCCTGCGCGCGCTGGCCGGCGACGACCAGGTGCAGGCGACCGGCTGGGCCGACGTGCCCGGCCTGGCCGAGTCACGGTCCTTCACCGCCAGCCTGACCAGCGCCGACGTCCTTGCCACGGAACAGGAGTGGCGGACCCGCGCATGCCTGTCCGCCGGCGCGGTCGTGGACGCGCTCCCCGACGATGAGGTGGTAGCCGCGGCGATCGCCATGCGCCGCGGGCACGCCGCGGGCCGGTTGACCCGCTTCGACGGCGACCTCGCCGGCCTTGATCTGCCCGACCCGTCACAGGGCCGGATCGTGTCGGCGACCTCGTTGGAGCGGTGGGCGACCTGCCCGCACGCCTACTTCGTCGGGTCGATGCTGCGCGTCGAGCCGATCGACTCGCCCGAGGAACTGCTGCAGATCTCGGCCCGCGACGTCGGCAGCCTCATCCACGAGACCCTGGACCGGTTCGTCCGCGAGCAGTTCGACGCCGGCACCGTGCCCGCCGGCCCCACCCCCTGGAACGCCGACCAACGCGCGCGCCTACGCCAGATCGCGGCCGACGTCGCCGAGGACTTCGTGGCGCACGGCACCACCGGGCATCCGCTGCTGTGGCGCCAGGAGAAGGCACGCATCCTGGCCGACCTCGACACGCTTCTCGACGACGACGACCGGGTGCGGGCGGAGACCGGCCGGCGTCAGGTGCGCTCCGAGCTGATGTTCGGCCTGCGCGGCGAGCAGCCGCTCGACGTGGCGCTCGCTGACGGGCGCGTGATCCGCTTCCGGGGCAGCGCCGACCGGGTCGACCGCGTCGGCGACGGCCTCGTGATCGTCGACTACAAGACCGGCCGGGCCCGGGACCTGACGAAACTCAGCGAGACCAACCCCACCCTGGGCGGCACGAAACTGCAACTGCCGGTGTACGCGTACGCCGCCCGGGCCGCGCTCGACGTGCCGGCCGGGCCGGTTAGCGCCGAGTACTGGTTCCTCGGCAAGGACCGCCGGCGCGTCAACCTCCCGCTGACCCCGGACGTGCAGCGGGAGTACACCCGGGTTCTCACGATCATCGTGGACGGCATGTCGGCGGGGCTGTTCCCACACCGACCGCCACCCGAGGACAGCTTCGGCGGCTTCATCACGTGCCGCTACTGCGAACCGGACGGCCTCGGCGTCGGCGAGCACCGCGAACGGTGGACCCGCAAGCGGCACGACCCCCGCCTGGCCGACTACGTACGCCTGACGGAACCGTCGGCGGCCGACGATGGGTGAGCTACGCGACGCGTCGGCCCGCGACCGGATCGCGCGGGCGTTGGACGCCACGCTCTTCGTCGACGCGGGCGCCGGTTCGGGCAAGACCCACGCGTTGGTGGGCCGTGTCGTCAACACCGTCCTGGAAGGGTCACCACCGGTACCGTTACGGCACATCGCCGCGGTCACGTTCACCGAGAAGGCCGCCGCCGAGCTGCGTGACCGGCTGCGGGCACGGTTCGAACGCGAGACGTCCGCGGCGGATCCGCAACGGGCGGCGCGGGCGGCGCGGGCCCTCGAAGATCTGGATAGCGCGGCGATCGGGACCCTGCACTCGTTCGCCCAGCGCGTCCTCATCGAGCACCCCATCCAGGTGGGCCTGCCGCCGCTCATCGACGTGCTCGACGAGGTCGCCTCCGGCGTCGCCTTCGACGAGCGGTGGACCGCGCTGCGCGCCGAACTGCTCGACGATCCGGACCTGGCGCACGCGCTGCCGCTGGCGTTCGCCGCCGGCGTCCGCCTGCCGGACCTGCGGGCCATGTACCGCGCGTTCGGCGACAACTGGGACCTGCTGGCCGCACGGGTGCTGGCCACACCGGCCGCGCCGATCCCGCCGGTGTCGGCGGCACCGTTCGTCGCCCGCGCTCAGGCCTTGGCCGCGCACGTCACCCAGTGCCGGGACGACACCGACAAGTTCCTGCCCCACCTGACGGCGCTCGCCACCTGGGTCGACCGGCTCAACCAGGCTACCGACGACGCGGCGCGGCTGGCCGTCCTCACCGAGGCGAGCCAGCTCAAGTGGAGCTACGGGCAGAAGGGCAACTGGACCTGTGACCTGCCGACGCTCAAGGAGGAGTGCAAGACCTTCGTGGCGGACGTGACCGACCTGCGCCGCCGGGTCTGCGACGCGGCACTGCGGCTGCTGGCCCACCGGATCGCCCGCGCCACGCTCGACGCCGCGGCCGCCCGTCGCGACGAGGGCCGGCTGGAGTTCCACGACCTGCTCGTGCTGGCCCGCGACCTGCTGCGCCACCCCACGTACGGGCCGGCGGTGCGGGCCGGGCTGCGCGAACAGTACCGGCTGCTGCTGCTCGACGAGTTCCAGGACACCGATCCCATCCAGGTCGAACTGGCCGTCCGCATCGCCGGCGGCGCGGGCGCCTTCGCCGACGACTGGACCGACGTGCCCGTACCCGAGGGTTCGTTGTTCGTGGTCGGTGACCCGAAGCAGTCGATCTACCGGTTCCGCCGCGCGGACATCGCCACCTACCTGCGCGCCCAGGAGGTGTTCGGCGACCGGGTCGTACTGAACACGAACTTCCGCACCGGCGCGCCGATCGTCGAGTGGATCAATCACACGTTCGGTCGGCTCATCGTCGCCACGCCCGGCTCCCAGCCTGAGTACCAACCGCTCAACCCGTACCGGCCCGGGCCGCCCGAAGGGCCGACGGTGCTGACACTGGGTCGCGAACACGAGGACGGTCCCGACGCGGACCAGGTCCGCGGTCTGGAGGCGGCCGACGTCGCCGCCGCCGTGACCGCGATGCTGGCGCGGCGGTGGCAGGTCGACGACGGGCAGGGCGGCTGGCGCGACGTGCGGTTGGCCGACATCGCGGTGTTGGTGCCCGCCCGCACCAGCGTGCCCTACCTGGAGGAGGCGTTCGACGCGGCCGGCATCGGCTACCACGCCGAGGCCAGCTCGCTGGTCTACCGCACCCGGGAGATCCGCGACCTGCTCCTCGCGGCTCGCGCGGCCGACGACCCGTCCGACCAACTCGCGCTGGTCAGCGCCCTGCGCAGCACACTGTTCGGCTGCGGCGACGACGAACTGTGGACGTGGCATCAGGGCGGCGGCCGGTGGAACATCCTCGCCCCCCGACCGGACGACATCGACGCGACGCATCCGGTGGCGCGGGCCGTCGCGTACCTACTTCAACTGCACCGCGACCGCACCTGGTTGTCGCCCAGCGAGGTCCTGGGACGCATCGTCGCCGACCGGCGCATGTTCGAGGTCGGCACGGACTCGCCCCGCCCCCGCGACGTGTGGCGGCGGCTGCGGTTCGTCATCGACCAGGCACGGGCCTGGTCGCAGACCGCCCACGGCGGACTGCGCGGCTACCTGTCCTGGGCGACGCGACAGGCCGCCGACGGCGCCCGCGTCGCCGAAGCCGTCCTCCCCGAAACCGACACCGACACCCTGCGGATCCTCACCATCCACGCCGCCAAGGGCCTGGAGTTCCCGGTCGTCATCGTCTCCGGCATGACCAGCCGCCCCGGCCGTGGCGGCTACGGCGGACTTGAGGTGCTGTGGCCCCGCGACGGCGGGTGCGAATTCAAACTGCGAAAGGACCTCCAAACCCGCGAGTACGACCTGGCGAAGCCCTTGGACGAGCAGATGGACCACCACGAGCGGCTGCGACTGCTCTACGTCGCCTGCACCCGCGCCCGCGACCACCTGGTCGTCTCCCTGCACCGGGCGGCCCGCAAATCCCGCGAACAGCCTGAGGAACAGCAGTTGACGAACGCGGAACTCCTCGCACACGGCGGCGACGGCGCACCACACGCGGTCGAATTCGGCGCACCACCAGCGGCCCTGCCGCTGTCCGCCACCGCGTCGTCGGTGCCCGCGCCGCCGCCGTTCGGCCAGTGGCGGACCAGGGCGTCGACGGTGCGCGAACTCGCCGCCCGGTCGGTCGCGGTGAGCGCCTCCCAGCTGGAGGGCGTACTCGCTCGTACGCCGGTGGTCCGGCCCGCGGAACTGGACCGGCTGGGTGAGCCCGTCGACCCCGGCCTGGCGAAGGACGCCCGGGACCTGGAACTGGCGCCGTGGCACAAGGGCCGGTACGGCACCGCGATCGGCCGGGCCGTGCACGGCGTCCTGCAGACCGTCGACCTCGCCACAGGTAAGGGCCTGCCTGAGGCGGTCGCGGCGCAGACCCTCGCCGAGGGCGTCACCCAGTTCTCGGCCGAGGTCACCGCCCTGGCCCGGGCGGCCCTGGCGTCCGATGTCGTACGCCGGGCCGCGGCCCGACCCCACTGGCGCGAGACCTACGTCGGCGCGGCCGTCGGCGACCGGATCCTCGAAGGCGTCATCGACCTGCTCTACCGCGACGATGACGGGCTCGTCGTCGTCGACTACAAGACCGACGCCGTACCCGTCGCCGCGCTCGACGCCCGCGTCGACTTCTACCGCCCGCAGTTGGCCGCCTACGCCGCCGCGCTGACCGCATCCGTCGGCGGACCCGTACCCCGGTGCGTGCTGCTCTTCCTGACCCCGGACGGCGCGGTGGCCCGGCAGGTCGACGGCGTCGAGCCGGTCACCGGCCAGATCCGCGACCTCGTCAACGTCCCGCTCCGCGCCGTGCCGACATGAAATCCCAACGGTTCGTGGTCGAGGGCCGCGACGTGTACGTCACGTGGGGCGACAAGTCGCAGACCGTGCGGATCTGCACGCCGGCCAACGTCCGGGGGACCTGGGAGCACGAATTCCGGCTCGACATCGGCGATCCGGTCACGCCCGAACGCGTGGGGTCGTTCGTGACCGTACGGGACCTGATCGACTGGTTGATCGCCACGGGCGCCCGGCGGGAACAGTCAACGAAGCGGGCACCGTCGAGACCATTGGTGTCCGTCGTCGTGCCGACGCGCCATCCTGGCGCCGACGGCGGCCTCAACGCCGTGTACCTCCCGTTCACCGACGACCAGATCCGCCAGCACTTCTGCACGGTCAAGGGCACGGACCTCGACGAGGACCGGCACCTGCGGTACTACCTCGACTCGCTCGCCCGGCTCGCCGCCCACGCCGACCTGGTGCGCTCCGGCAAGCGGCTCAGCGACAAGGATGTACGCCACGGCCGTCAGGTCGAGAAGGATGAACGCTTCTGGATCATGTGCGCGCTGATGACGCTCTACCACGCCCAACCCGTCGACGAACGGGCCCACCGGTTCGGTGGCCTGCTGGCCCGCGCTGGAGTCGCGGCGCCGGCACACCCCACCTGGGAGCAGGCCCTGGCCGGACCGATGCACCTGTACTTCGAGGTGAACCTGCCCTCCCCGCCGTCGTACAAGGCATGGCTCCGCAACCATCTCGACGAGCGGGTGCTCATCCCGTACCTGCGCGAGGCCGCCGTGGCCGCACGGTTCCGCGTCGAAGGCGCCACCAAGGTCGACGCACTGCTGATCGCGCCCGACACGGGCGTCGCGGTGGCCTTCGAAGCGAAGGTCCTATCAGACGCCAGCACGTCCACCCTGTTCGACGTGCTACGCAACCAGATAGCCCGCAACATCGACGTCCTGCTGGAGCCGAACAGGACCCTGCTGAGCCCGCTGAACCAACGGCGACCGGACCGCAGCTGCCTGGTCCTGCTGACACCAGGCGTGTTCCGTGACGCCAGCACAGAGGACGTCCACGGCGGCCGCCTCTACAGCTGGCTCATGCGCGCGTACCGCGACCCGGACGATCCGCTGCTGCGACGGCACCTCGCCCACCGCGACCCGGCGGAACTGGCCGGCGTCGCCCAACGCCTCGGCTGGGCAACATGGGAAGACTGCAATGCCATCGTGCCCACCGCCTGCCCCTGGCTAGGTCATGTGGCACCAGGTGAAGCCAACGTCGACGGTCGATAGGGCCAACCTTACTCATCAGATAGAGCGGGGTGCTTCCGTCACAGAGGATCGATGGGACTGTAGGCCAGCCTGGTATCAACGATCTCCTCCACCGTCGCGTCGCGCAGCTCGGGCGGCGGGTCGAACATGAGGCCGCTCGCATCCGGCATCCCGAGCAGATCGCCGCCGACGTGGGATTCCGCGCCTCTGAGCACGCCCGCGTCCAGGTGCATCTGCCGCTACCGAATCCGGAGGCGTTCTGGGCGTGGTATCAATCCCACGGAGTCCACGCCCTCTGGCTGGCCCTACCCGAGGCGGCGCGGGAAGCCTTTCGCCATGAGCTCTTTGACGGGCTCTCCCAGATGCAGTCCGCCGACGGCATCGTGCTCGACCATGCTGCCCGGTCCATCCGCGCCCGGCGTCCGTGACGGTGAACGAAATCGGTTGAGCTTGCGCTCCTGGGCAGGTCAGGCTGGTTGGCATGGATCGTGATCCCGTCGCCGACGCCCGTGACCTTGTTCGTGAGCGGTTTCCGGCCGCCCGATGGGCGGTCGTGACCGGCAGCGTCGTGACCGTGCGCCGCACGGCCGGGTCCGATCTGGATGTCGTGGTCCTGATGCCCGACGGGGATGAGCGGGTTCCGTTCCGGCAGTCGCTGTTCTGGCAGGGCTGGCCGGTGGAACTGTTCGTGCACGACCAGGCGAGCGTGGAGGTGTACCTCGCGAAGAGCATGGCCGGTCGGCAACCCACCCTGCAGAGGATGATCGCCGAGGGCGCCCCGGTCACCGGTGCCGGTCCGGACCTCGATGACCTACGGGTCCGCTGCGAGCAAGTTCTCGTCGCCGGTCCGCCGCCGGTGCAGGAGGATGAGTTGCGGCGTGCCCGATACGGATTGACCGATCTGCTCGACGATCTGACCCACAGCGTCGACCCAGGCGAGACCGTTGCGATCACCACAGCGGCGTGGTTGGCGGCGGCGACGTTGGCGTGCGACGTGGCCAGCCATTGGCGTGGGGGCGGCAAGTGGATCGTGCGGGAGCTGCGGGACCTCGATCCCGCATTCGCGCACCGGTGGCTCAGCGCGCACGGCGACGCCCGCGCGGTCGCCGCGGTCGCCAGCGAGGTCCTCGCCAGCGCCGGCGGCCCGCTGTTCGACGGGTACCACGTGGCCGGCGAGCGCCCACCGCCCGTCACGGAGGTGGCAGCTACGCCGATCATGGCAGTAGACACCTGCGGCCACGCGCCGGCCTCGGCGCCGCCACCGTCAGCGGTGGTGCGCCCGGAACGGCCGCAGGACTGCGCCGCGGTAGCCGCAGCGCACGTCGCGGCCTGGCAGGCTGGCTACGCGCACATCCTGCCCCGCGACCTCCTCAACGGTCTCGACGCCGACACCTGGGCGCAACGGCGCCGTGAACGCCTCGACCAGCCCGCGGCCGACGAGGTCACCCTCGTCGCCGAGACAGCTGGCCACCTGGTCGGTCACGTCACCTTCGGCCGCTACCGCACCCCACCCGACCAGGACGTGGGCGAGATCTGGGCCTGCTACGTCCACCCCGACCACTGGGGCACCGGCGCGGGCAGCAGCTTGCTGACCGCGGCATTGGCCGTATTGCCGCAGCCACAGGTCAGAGTGTGGGTGCTGCGGGATAATCACCGCGCCCGCCGGTTCTACCAGCGGCACGGCTTTCATCCCGACGGAACCGTCGGCGACTACCGGACGAGTGGATCCGACACCCCCTACCCCGAGGTACGCCTCACACTCCACCGACCCTGATAGGGATCGCCTCGCTGTCGTGGCCGGCGAGTGGATGCGGTTCGCCAGTGAGCACACTGACGGCTGTGGCAATTTCGCTGATGTCAGCCTTGATGTAGGTCCCGGTCGCACCGATCTCGCTGCCCGTTGCGGTATGGCCGGCGTATGCACGGGCGATGGCGTAGCCGAAGGTCCGTTCTACCCATGTGATGATCGTGTGGCGCAGCCAGTGCGCACTGATGCCGTGGGTAGCGGCCCATGGCAGATGCTCACCGACGCGCGTCCACAGGTAGTCGTAGCGTCTGTGGGTGATCGGTCGACCGTTGCGGTACCGGAACAGCGGGCCCGTACCCTGGACAATGCCGTCGCCCCGGTGCTCCCAATGGTCGGCGAGGTGGCGCATCAGCGTGGGTGACACCGGCTGCCACCGTTCGGTTCCGCCTTTCTCGCGCAGCCGTACGAGACACTGCAGCTCGTCCAAGTCCGTCCGGCCAAGGTTCAACGCGCCGCCGCGCCGGCACGCCGTCTCCGTGTGGAACCGCAGCAGCAGCAAGTCCAGCTGCGGGTCATTGCCGGTCGTCGCGGCGACCTGATTGATCTCCGCGAGACGCGCGTTCGGCAATGCCCAGCGTGTACTCGCCTGCCGTCGCGGTTTGGCGACCTTGGCGGCTGGGTTGTCCGCTGCGGCGACGTGCCCGTTGGTTACGGCGCGCTGGTAGAGGCAACGCATCGCGGCGATGTAGTTCTCTTCCGCGCTACTGCCGCCGCGTCCGTTACGCCGGACGACCCGGTCGGCCCGGATCTGTTTGCCCAGCTGCTCGATCTCCAACGGGGTCGGATCATTGAGCCGTCGCGTTCCCCACTGTTGCACTACGCGGTTCCAGTACGAGCCGTACGCCCGGCGGGTGCCGTCGGGAACAGCGTCGCGGACCTGTGGCACGAACTCGGCGAACGTGGGCGTCGGCGGCCGGCTGGCGGCTGCCGCGGCGATGAGGTCGGCGGGGGAGACGCCGAGCTTGGCCAGCAGGACCAGGGCCGCATCGATCTCGGGCCGGCCCGAAGTCGGCGTCTCGGCGCTCATAGCGTGTCGCCGAACACCTCGGCGTAGTAGCAATTGATCATCACTTCGAGGCTAGCCACGGGAGGCAGGACCAACCGCGCCCGTGACGGGTCGGCGACCCTGAGGACTCGGGTTCCCGCATCCAAGCGGCACCGGCGCCGCACCGGCAAGGGCAGTTGCAGGCGACCCAGCGCGGACACGGCAGCCTGGCCGTCAACGTCAGCGATGGCCACGACGAGTCCGCACTGTTCCCGCATCGCGATCCGCGTTTCAGCCATCCAGCCCAGGGCGTCGAGGACAACACGAGCGGAGACGCGCCCGCGGACGTCCGCGGTCGCGATCGCGATCGCGATCGCATACACCGACGACCGTTCGCGCCGCGCAGCCAACTGGGGGACCGGTACCCGCCGATGCGACCCGGCGCCCCCGGATCCGTTGACGGGGAGCCGTCCGCGTGACAAGCCAACCTTGGGTGGAACGACGGGCGCCACGACGAAACTCGTCACGACGACCAGTCCGTACAGGAGGCACGCGCACCGGTCGGTTGCATCAGAGTGGCCATGCCGCCCGTTCTACTGGACCGGGCAAGCGGGTGTATCCGGATCGCGCCATTGCATCCTTACGGTGGAACGGCGTTCGTGGCGGCAGCGGGGCGTACGCTCGGCTGGCGCCAACCTGGGCGACGCGATCGAGCGCCTGCTCGCCACACGAGCTGGCGCTTTGGGCCAGCTACGTCGACGAGGCGAACGGATCCGCCTGCTGGTCCGTGTGCTGGCCCGGTTCACGGCAGACCTTGCCGCGGACTGGATACCCGCAACGCCCCACATGGATCTTCGGCTGCTGGTGCTCAACTCCGAGCATCCCGCCGATGGAGGCGTCGAAGGCGTCCTGGCCGCCGGCGGTGTCGGCGGCGCGTCGCAGGTGGTCGGTGTCGAGCCACCGCTCTACGCAGCTCATCGCTGATCTCCGCCAGTGCCACCGACCCGAGGACCCGTGGGCCACAAGGCGGCGAGTTCCGCCGGGGTGAGCGGGTCGCGATAGGCGGCGTGCAAGATGTCGCGGCCGAGGACGGGCTCATCGTCGGCCAATCGGACAAACCAGTCGATCCCGGCAGGATATGCCCATAGGTACGAGCGCAGTTGCGGGTTGACTCCGCGGTCGCTGAGCGCGTCAGCGATCTGCGCATCGTCCCAGAACGGCACCCGGTCCCTGGCGTGGGCGGCGCAAGCGGAGGCCGATGCGCCGGCGTTGATGGCGAGGTGTAGCTCCGCCCGAACGAGCTGAAGATAGTGGGCGACCCGCACTCGTGCTGCAAGCTCTCTATCGTCGGGCACGACGAACAGCGGCAGCGCCTGAGCGAGTCCTTCAAAGAGAACCTGTTGTGGGGCGTGGACCGACAGCAGCCGTACCCACGGGACGTCGTCCTGACTGGCCCGCGCGTACATGCTTGCCCCTTGTAGGGCATGCCCGAGGACCTCGTGAAAGGCGAACTGGCGGGCCACGACCTCAGTGAATCGGGCGTGCCGCAGGTTGAGCCTTAGGCGTGCGTTGCTGCCCGCGCCGTCGAGCCAGTAGGCCCAGTACGCGTCGACGTTCACTGTCTCGATAGCCAGGTCGAACGGAGCCGTCGTGCCTACGACTTCGCGCACGGCTGGTTCGTACTGGTTGGTGGCCCGGCGGATGGCTGTGGCGGCATCGTCGACGGTGAGAGGGCCTTCGAGTTTCTCCCAACGTTCGGAGGTCGACGCGTCCCACGGAATATCAAACGCGCTCAGCTCATCGCGGGCCAGCGCGCCGACAGCCGTCACATAGTCGGGAGACCATCCTGCGGCCGCACAGCCCTGGGTCTGGGCGATATAGGTAGGTAGTGGGTCGCGTTCACCCATCAGCGCCCGCAGGTAGGCGAGGTCCGCGTTCAGCCGGCTGATGATGTAGCGATTCCCCACTGGGTCCGTGGAGTCGAGCAGGCCGCCCAGGCGCTCGTAGACCTCAAGTCGGCTACCTGCGGGCTCTGCCTCGTCGTCAGTGGGGCAGAAGTCGTAGTCGATGATCGGTGTCGCGCCGCGCTGGCGTTCGTGCGCGTCCCAACTTCGAAGCACGCGTTCAATCTCGTCCCGCAGGTTCACGATCGGGTTCCCATCTGAGCGTCACGGCCTGGTTGGGGCGCAGGTGGTCGCGGGTGAGCGTGACCACGAGGTCGGAGCCTTCGTAGTCCCACCGTAGCTGCTCGGCTGCTGAGTTCTCCGATCCATCTGGGTGCTCCTCGACGGCGGTGCAGTCGCGTAGTCGCCCTGCGCCCTTGTGACGAACCAGGATTGTCAGGCGGCGGACGTACCGGGGAGTGGCCTGCCGCCAGTAGAACTCGTCAACGAACCGTCCGCCCGTCACTGTGTATTGCACTGTCGCTGGGGCGCCAGGTTGGAGAGCCGGCGACAGTTGGCAGGCAAATTTGACGAGCGTCGGTGTGTCGTGCAGGCGCTTTATGACCATTCTTGTGTCGCCGACCGTGACGGGCTCAATCATGATTGGCGGCTCGGCGTGCTTGAACCACACCTCTCGCGCCAGCCTCGTTACCGGACGAGCGCCGATGTTAACCACAGTATGCCGGTACACGAGCGAAGCGCGACCGTCTCCTCCGATGTCGATACTGAGGTCGAGGTCCAGCTCGATTACGTTGTCTGCCGAGCGAGCGATTGATCGTGCCTCGTCAAGAGCGACATCGGTCACCTTCATGATCAACGCCAGCTTGTCGCCAAACTCGCGGGCGACCCGGTCCGTCCCCGGCAGTCCTGCCGTGCCGTCAAGTGTTCCGGCGGAGGACGTGACGGTATTCCGGCTCAGCGGGGCGTTGCCTTCCGTTGCCACGCGTGTGGCTTGAACTTCTGGTTGGTCAACGGCTTCGCCGCCCGCATCCTCACCGGCTCTCCGATCGGACATGGTTATGACGTCGAGCAGGATGTCGTGGAGTTCCTCGGGCGAGACCTTCAGCAATGCGGCAAGTCGCGGACGCTGCCATGGCTGCGGCTCGGACTCGGCGCGCTCCCACCGCACCACAGTCGTTCGGTCGACGCCAAGCTCCTCGGCAACCTTTTCCTGGGTGTAGCCGACTGTCTCGACTTTCGCACTTTTCGTGATCAAGTGGTGGGGT
>NZ_BAAALT010000285.1:0-6391 GCF_039528515.1 Luedemannella flava | reverse complement strand
GCCCGGCCGCGAGGCTGACCGGCTCGCCGCGGTGGTTGACCCGGTCGAGCGTCGCGGCGCCCGACGTGCGCGAGATGCCCGCGAGCGCGCCGCGCGCCAGCCCGGCGGCCGCGAGCCCGAGCAGCGCCCGCCCCATACCCCTGCTTGTCTTCACACCGTCACCTCCGCTGCGCTCCGGCGCCGGCGCCAATCAGGCCCGACACGATGGTTCGCTCGCTGACGCTCGCTCACGGCGGTCACCTGTCATGGGACGAGCTTCGGCAGCAGGGTGGTCCCGTCGCCGATGCCGTACTGGCCGGCCTCCCGCCCGTCGATCTGGTCGGCCACGGCCAGCGCCGCGGCCAGCCGACCCTGCGGGGTGGAGACGTTGTCCACGGTGGACACCGTGGTCTTGAGCTTGGGGTCGGCGCGCACCGCCGCCACCACGTTGCCGTCGCCGGCGAGGCCGTTGGCCGCCACGACGATCCTGCCCGCCTGGTCGAACTGGTCGACGAGGGTGACGACCGCCGCGTTCTTGCGCGGGCCGTCCTTGTCGGCGACCGGCGGGCCGGAGATGACCACGACGGCGCCGGCCGGACCTGTCACGTCGCCGCTGATCGTGATGTACTCCGCCTTCTTGTACGCGGCGAGCACGCTCGCCAGGTCAGCGGCCGGCACGGGCGGGACGCGGTCGAGCAGCACCGCGGCGAGCAGCGCCGAGGACGCCTCGACGCCGTCGGTGTTGGTCGGCAGCGTGCCGGTGATCGAGGGCCGCAGCGACAGGTGGGCGAGGTCGAGCAGCTCGTCGTTGCGCGCCGGGTCGATGAACTTGTCGTTGACCTGCACGGTGCCGGTGATCGTCGCGCCGCCGGCGGTGAGCATCTTGGTGACGTCCTCGACGTACCCGGCGCCCGACGGCATGGTCAGCACGAGGACCCGGTCGCCGGCGAGCTTGTTCGCCAGCAGGGCGGGGGCCACCTGGCTGGCGAAGTCTTCCTTCTTGTCGACGTCGTCCTCGAGGTGGTTGATCCGGTCGCGCAGCTCCTGGTTCTGCTTGCCGAACTCCTCGACCTGCTCCTTGAGCGACTCCGAGATCGGACCGTTGAGCGCCGTGGTGCCGACGACAAGCCCGATGGCGAGGGCCAGGAAGACGGCGGTGAGGGAGACGACGTGGTACCGGAAATTGATCACGAAAAGAGCCTCTGCAGGTCGAATACGAGGTTGTCCCACCATTCGGCCAGAATGCCCAGGTACGCCTTGCCGACGGTGGAGACGGCGACGGCCGAGGCCATCGCGGCCAGCGCGGAGAGGAGGAGCAGCAGCAGTGCCGAGCCGGAGATGCTCTGCCGGTAGAGCCGGCTCACGCCCTTGGCGTCGACCAGCTTGCCACCGACTTTGAGCCGGGTCAGGAACGTGGAGGCCATGCCGCCACGCCCCTTGTCCAGGAACTCGACCAGGGTGGCGTGGGTGCCCACCGCGACGATGAGGGTGGCGCCCTTCTCGTCGGCGAGCAGCATCGCGATGTCCTCACTGGTCGCCGCCGCCGGGAACAGGATGGCGGGCACGCCGAGCTGCTCGGTGCGGTGCAGGCCCGGCGCCCGCCCGTCCGGGTAGGCGTGCACGATGACCTCGGCGCCGCAGCGCAGGACGTCGTCGGAGACGGAGTCCATGTCCCCGATGATCATGTCGGGGGCGTGCCCGGCCTCGACGAGCGCGTCCGCGCCGCCGTCGACGCCGATGAGCACCGGCTTGAACTCCCGGATGTAGGGCCGCAGCACCTCCAGGTCGGCCCGGTAGTCGTAGCCGCGCACGACGATGAGGCAGTGGCGCCGGTGCAGCTTCGTGCGGATGTCCGGCACGCCGACACCGTCGAGCAGCAGGTCGCGCTCCTGCTTGAGGTATTCCATCGTGTTGGCGGCGAACGCCTCCAGCTGCACCGACAGGCCCTCGCGGGCGTCGGCCATCGCTTTGGCGACCGTGCCGGCGTCGTGGCGCGTACCGGTGGCCAGCTCCTCGCCGGCGCGCAGCACCGCGTCGCCCTCGATGACGAGGTCGTCGCCCTCCCGCACCAGATGGAAGATGTCCTCGCCGAGGTCGTCGAGCAGCGGGATGCCCGCCTCGACGAGCACCTCGGGGCCGAGGTTCGGATACCGCCCGGAGATCGACGGCTTGGCGTTGAGCACCGCCGCGACGCGGGCCGCGACGAGCGAGTCGGCCGCGACCCGGTCAAGATCGACATGATCGATCAGCGCGATGTCGCCCGGCCGCAGCCGGCCGACGAGCCGTTTGGTCCGACGGTCCAACCGGACCGGGCCGGTGAGCACACCCGGGTCAGCGGACCGGGACCGGCGCAACGTGGGTAGACGCATCGCCGCCAATCTTGACACCTACCAGGGCGTAACTCCGCCACGACATGCCCGCGCGCCCCCGCCACGGTGCGGGGGCACACTCCACGCCATTATGCCCGCTTGTCGCGGCTGGCTACGGCCAGCAGCTCCTCCGCATGGGCGATACCCAGGTCCGAATCGGGCAGACCAGCCAACATCCGGGCCAGCTCACGGGCCCGGTCGGTGTCGCGGACCACGAGCACACCGCTCGTGGTGACCGCCCCGCTGGTGTCCTTGGCCACCACGAGGTGGTGGTCGGCGAACGCGGCCACCTGCGGCAGGTGTGTGACAACCAACACCTGGTGCGTACGCGCGAGGCGGGCCAGCCGCCGGCCGATCTCCACGGCCGCGGTGCCGCCTACGCCCGAGTCGACCTCGTCGAAGACCAGCGTCGACGGGCCACCGGAGCCGGCGAACACGACCTCGATGGCGAGCATCACGCGCGACAGCTCGCCGCCCGACGCGCCCTTCTGCAACGCGCTCGCGGGCGCGCCCGGGTGCGGGCGCAGCCGCAGCTCGACCTCGTCCGCGCCGTCCGGGCCCGCGCCGACCTCGACCCCGTCGACCGTGACCGTGGGCAGCCCGGCGGTCGGGCGCGGCGCGACGACCACGTCGACGCGCGCGTGCGGCATGGCCAGGCCGGCCAGCTCGGTCGTGACCTGGTCGGCGAAGCTCACGGCGGCGGCCTTGCGGGACGCGGACAGCTGACCGGCCAGATCGGCCACCTCGGCGCCCAGCTTGGCCCGCTCGGCATCCATCTCCTCGAGCTGCTCGTCCGACGTGTCGAGCAGCCCGAGGCGCTCCCGCGCCCGCTGGGCCCAGGCGATGACGCCGTCGATGTCCTCCGCGTACTTGCGGGTAAGCCCGCGCAGCACGGCCCGCCGCTCGTAGACGGCGGCCAGCCGGTCGGGGTCGGCGTCCAGCGCCTCGAGGTAGGCGCCGAGGTCGGAGGTCAGGTCGGCGACCAGCGTGGAGACCTCGTCGAGGCGGGCCGCGTAGTCGCCGAGCAGCCGGTCGACCCCGGCCTGCCCCTCCAGGGTGCGCCGGGCGGTGCTGAGCAGGCTGCCCGCGTCGGAGGCCTCGTCGCTGTCGTTGCCGCCCATGGCCAGGTACGCCGTCTGGACGGCCGTGCGCAGGCCCTCGACGTGCTCCAGCCGCTGAGCCTCCTCGCGTAGCGCCTCGTCCTCGCCCGGCTGCGGGTCGACCCGGGTGATCTCGTCGAGCCCGAGGCGCAGCAGGTCGGCCTCCTGGTTGCGCTCGCGCGCGGTGCGCCGCCGCTCGGCCAGCTCACCGGTGATCTTCACCCAGGCCGTGTACGTCTGCAGGTAGCCCGCGAGGAGCTTGTCGTGGTCGGCCCCCGCGTAGCGGTCGAGCGCCGCCCGCTGCTCGGCGGGGCGCAGCAGCCGCAGCTGGTCGGACTGGCCGTGCACGGCGAGCACCTGCTCGCCCACGTCGGCCAGCACCTGCGCCGGCACGGTGCGCCCGCCCACGTGGGCGCGCGAGCGGCCCTCGGCGGTGACGATGCGGGTCAGCAGCAGGCTGCCGTCGTCGTCGGCCTCCGCGCCCGCCTCCGCGACCCGCTCGGCCACCGCGCCGGCGACGGCCCCGGACAACCGCAGCCGCCCCTCGACCACGGCGCGGCCAGGGTCGGCCCGCACCCGGCCGGCGTCGGACCGGCCGCCGAACAGCAGGCCGAGGCCGGCGACGACCATGGTCTTGCCGGCGCCGGTCTCACCGGTGATGACGGTGAATCCGGTGCCCAGGGGCAGAGTGGCGTCCGATATGACGCCGAGGCCCGAGATGCGCAGCTCCTCCAGCACGGTGAGCCCTTTCGCTCGCGGAACGGGCCCGGTCAGGGCCCAGGCTGGCGGTGACCAACAGTAGTAGGACCGGGTGACAGAACACCACTCGTGTGGATGACGTTAACCGTGTGCGTTCGAGCGCCAGCCCTCGACCGGCAGCCCGAACTTCGCCACCAGCCGGTCGGTGAACGGCCGGTGGCGCAGCCGGGCCACCTTCACCGGCAGGGTCCCCCGGCGCACCGTGATCTGGCTGCCCGGCGGCACGTCGAAGGCCCGCCGCCCGTCGCACCACATGACGCCGGGCGCCGCGTGCGGGTCCACCGTGATCGTGATCGTCGACGACGGCGCGGTCACCACCGCCCGGCTGAACAGCGCGTGCGCGCTGATCGGCACGAGCAGCAGCGCCTCGACCTCCGGCCACACGACCGGCCCGCCGGCCGAGAACGCGTACGCCGTCGAGCCTGTCGGCGTCGCGCACACCACGCCGTCGCACCCGTACCGGGACAGGGGGCGACCGTCCACGTCGACGCGCAGCCCGATCATGCGCTCCCGGGAGCCCTTCTCCACGCTCGCCTCGTTGAGCGCCCAGGACTCCACGATCACCTCGCCCTCGTGGGCGATGCACACGTCGACCGTGAGCCGCGAGTCCACCGTGTACTCCCGGGCGATGACCTGCTCGACGACCTTGTCGATGTCGTCGACCTCGGCCTCGGCGAGGAACCCGACCTTGCCCAGGTTGATGCCGAGCAGCGGCACCATCGCCGGGCGGGCCAGCTCGGCCGCGCGCAGCAGCGTCCCGTCGCCGCCCAGCGCGAAGACCATCTCGACACCCTCCGCGGCCGCCGGCCCGGTGGCGGGGACCACGCCCGGCAGGTGCGCGCCCAAGGCCTCGTCGGCGTCCACCCGCACCTCGAACCCGGCGTCGATGAGGTCGGCCGCCACGGTCTTGGCCGCCTCGACGCTGATGGGCCGACCCATGTGGATGACGAGCAACGCGGACCGGTCAGCCATCGGTGCCCTCCGTCACCCCCGCGGCGGCCCGCACGGCCGCCGGATCGGCCGGTGGCGCGCCCCGGCGCAGCCACAGGAAGAACTCCACGTTGCCCGCCGGCCCCGGCAGCGGGCTCGCCACCACCCCGGCGACGCCCAGCCCCAGCTCCGCGGCCGCGGCCGCGACGTCGAGCACGGCCTCGGCGCGCAGCGCCGGGTCGCGCACGACCCCGCCGGCACCGACCCGCTCCTTGCCGACCTCGAACTGCGGCTTGACCATGGGCACCAGGTCGCCGTCGGGCGCGGTGCACGCGGCCAGGGCGGGCAGCACGAGCCGCAACGAGATGAACGACAGGTCCGCGACTGTGAGCGCCACCGGCCCGCCGATCACATCGGGGTCCAGCGACCGCACGTTCGTGCGGTCCTGCACCCACACGCGGGGGTCGTTGCGCAGCGACCACGCCAGCTGGCCGTAGCCGACGTCGACCGCGACCACCTCCGCCGCGCCCTCGCGCAGCAGGACGTCGGTGAAGCCTCCCGTCGACGCGCCGGCGTCCAGGCAGCGGCGCCCCGACACGGTCAGCCCGGCCGGCCCGAACGCCGCCAGCGCGCCGATGAGCTTGTGCGCCCCGCGCGACACGTAGTCGTCCCGGCCGCCCTCCACGACGCGCACCGCGTCGGCAGGGTCGACCATAGCGGCGGCCTTCGTCGCGGTGGTGCCGCGCACCTCCACGACCCCGGCCGCCACGAGCTCGGCGGCCTGCTCGCGGGAGCGGGCCAGGCCGCGGCGGACCAGTTCCGTGTCGAGTCGGTTGCGTCGGGCCATCGCGCGATCGTCGGTCAGGGGGTCTCGGTGCTGATGGAGTTCAGCGTGGAGCGCAGCACGTCGAGCGCCTCGCCCAGCGGGCCGACCTGCTCCGCCGGGTCGGCGTCGGCCACGTCCGCGAGCGCGGCGAGCGCCGCGTCGACCTCGTCGTTGCCGGTGGTCAGCGGCAGGGCCTCCGCGTCGGTGCGGGCCGCGGCCGGCTGCGGCGCCGCGCCCCATGCCGCACCCCCCGGGAGTACGCCGGGAAGTCCCGTCTGGTGGGGCGCTGTCACGCGTCGGTCCCCGTCGCCGTGGTCGGGCCGGCCTTCTTGGCGGGCGCCTTCTTCGCCGGCGTCGCCTTGGCGGTCGTGCCGGTCGCCGCCTTCTTGGCGGGCGCCTTCTTCGCCGCGGCGGCCTTCTTCACCGGC
>NZ_BAAALT010000284.1:0-26802 GCF_039528515.1 Luedemannella flava | reverse complement strand
CGCCGCGCCGCCGAGCTGACCCTGACCGCCGTCGCGCTCGCCATCCTGGCCGCCCTGCTGGCCGGCGTGACCGGCTGGTGGCACACCTCGGCGCCCGGCTGGGTGTTCCTGGCCGCGCTGGTGGGCGCCCTGGCCGTGGGCGTGGGCGTGAGCGTGTTCGCGGCACCGCGCCGGCACACCCTCGGCCCGACCGCCGTGGCCGCCGGCCTGGCCGCCACGGTCGTCCTCATCGACGTGCTCACCGGTGCGCGGCTGCAGCTCAACGGCGTCGGCGGGTACTCGGCCCTGGAGGGCGCCCGCTACGCCGGGCTCGGCACGGTCGGGCTCGGCGTGTTCAGCGCCGGCCTGCTGCTCGCCGCCGGGTGCGTCGCGCAGCGCCTGCCCCGGCGCTGGCGGCCCGTGTGCGTGGCGGGGCTGGGCGGCGTCGGCGTCATGGTGGTCGGCTCGCCGTACCTGGGCACGGACGCGGCCGGGGCCATCGCGCTCACCGCCGGCGTCTGCGTGGCCGCCGCGCTGAGCGCCGGCGGCTGGATCACCCTGGCCCGGCTGTCCTGGACGACGCTCGGCGGGGTCGTGGTGACCATGAGCTTCGCGCTGCTGGACCTCAGCCGCCCGCCGGAGACGCGGGGCAGCCTGGGCCGGTTCCTGACCGCCGTGCAGGACGGTACGGCGGCCGCGATCGTCCGGCGTACCAACGTCGAGAACGTGGCGGTGATGGGCCGCAGCCCGCTCGCCTGGCTGGCCGTGGGCGCGGCCGTGTTCGCGTTCGTCGTCATGCCGCGCCCGTGGGGCGGGCTCAAGCGGCTGTTCGCGATCTACCCCGCCGTACGGGCGTCCGCGGCCGGCCTGACCGTGGCCGTGGTGCTCGGCGGCCTGCTCAACGGGGTGGGCCTGAGCGTCGCCGGCGCCGGGGCGGCCACCGCCCTGCCGCTGCTCGTGGTCGCCGCGCTGCGCGTGCTGGCGCACGCCGACGAGCCCACCGGCGCCCCGCCGGCCACCGGCGAGAACCTGCCGGCGGACGCGGCCCGGGAGCCGCTGGTGCCCGGCCAGGCGGGCGCCCCGGACGACACGGGTGCGGGCCGTCCTCAGCCCGCCGTGGAGCACGTGTTACCGTGAAATCCCGTGGATGGCACCTCGCCCGGCTGGGCCGGTGCTGAGCCGACAACACGGGAGCAGGCTTTGACCCCTACGGTGCGCACGACCAAGCACATCTTCGTCACCGGGGGCGTCGCCTCCAGTCTCGGGAAGGGCCTCACGGCGTCCAGCCTGGGCAGTCTCCTCACCGCCCGCGGTCTGCACGTGGTGATGCAGAAGCTCGACCCGTACCTGAACGTCGACCCGGGCACGATGAACCCGTTCCAGCACGGCGAGGTCTTCGTGACCGAGGACGGTGCCGAGACCGACCTGGACGTCGGGCACTACGAGCGCTTCCTCGACCGGGACCTGTCGCAGAAGGCCAACGTCACCACCGGCCAGATCTACTCGGCGGTCATCGCCAAGGAGCGCCGCGGGGAGTACCTGGGCGACACGGTCCAGGTCATCCCGCACATCACCAACGAGATCAAGGCCCGGATCCGGGCGATGGCCGCCCCGGACGAGGACGGCCGGACCCCCGACGTGGTCATCACCGAGGTCGGCGGCACGGTGGGCGACATCGAGTCGCTGCCGTTCCTGGAGGCGATCCGCCAGATCCGCCACGACATCGGCCGCGACAACGTCATGTACCTGCACGTGTCGCTGGTGCCCTACCTCGCCCCGTCCGGCGAGCTGAAGACCAAGCCGACCCAGCACTCGGTCGCCGCGCTGCGCAACATCGGTATCCAGCCCGACGCGCTGGTGTGCCGGTCGGACCGCGACATCCCGCCGAAGCTCAAGGAGAAGCTCGCGCTGTACTGCGACGTGGACCGCGAGGCCGTGGTGTCGGCGGCGGACGCGCCGAGCATCTACGACATCCCGAAGGTGCTGCACCGCGAGGGCCTCGACGCGTACGTGGTGCGCCGGCTGGGCCTGTCGTTCCGGGACGTGGACTGGTCGCGCTGGGACGACCTGCTCGACCGGGTGCACCACCCGCGCCGGTCGGTGGTCATCGCGCTGGTCGGCAAGTACGTCGACCTGCCCGACGCGTACCTGTCGGTGAGCGAGGCGATCCGGGCGGCCGGCTTCGCCCACCGGTCCCGTATCGAGCTGCGCTGGGTGCCCAGCGACGAGTGCGTGAGCCCGTCGGGGGCCAGCGCCGCGCTGTCCGGCGTGGACGGCATCGTCATCCCGGGCGGGTTCGGCGTGCGCGGCATCGAGGGCAAGGTCGGCGCGGCCCGGTTCGGTCGCGAGCGCGGCATCCCGGTGCTGGGCCTGTGCCTGGGCCTGCAGTGCATGACGATCGAGGTGGCCCGCCACCTGGCCGGCCTGGAGGGTGCGAACTCGCTGGAGTTCGACCTGGACGCCGCCCACCCGATCATCGCGACGATGGCCGACCAGGAGGACATCGTGGCCGGCAAGGGCGACCTCGGCGGCACGATGCGCCTGGGCGCCTACCCGGCGACCCTGTCCGAGGGCTCGATCGTCGCGAACGCGTACGGCACGACCGAGGTCAGCGAACGCCACCGCCACCGGTTCGAGGTCAACAACGCCTACCGGGAGGCGCTGACGAAGGCGGGCCTGCGCATCAGCGGCACCTCGCCGGACGGCCGGCTCGTCGAGTTCATCGAGCTCAATCCCGAGCTGCACCCGTTCTTCGTGGCCACCCAGGCGCACCCGGAGCTGAAGAGCCGGCCCACCCGCTCGCACCCGCTGTTCGCCGCGTTCGTGGACGCCGCCCTGACCTACAACGCGGCCGACCAGCTGCCGGTCGACGTCGCGACCGCGGTCGCCCCGTGACGGCCACGCAGGGGCACAACTACGAGGTCCTCAGCCGCCGCAAGCTGTACTCCGGCCCGCTGTTCGACGTCGTCAACGACGACGTGACGATGCCGGGCGGCGGCCGGGCACAGCGGCAGTACCTGCGTCACGTCGGCGCCGTCGGCGTGGTGGCCCTCGACGCCGAGGGCCGCGTGGTGCTGGTGCGGCAGTACCGGCACCCGGTCGGGCAGGTCCTGTGGGAGCTGCCGGCCGGGCTGGTCGACGTGCCGGGGGAGGCGTCGGTGGGCACCGCGCAACGGGAGCTGGCCGAGGAGGCCGACCTGCTCGCGGACCGCTGGGACCTGCTGGTCGACCTCTACACGACGCCGGGCTGCTCCAACGAGCTGTTCCGCGCGTTCCTGGCCCGCGACCTGCGCCCGGTGCCCGACCACGAGCGGCACACCCGCCGCGACGAGGAGGCGGAGATGACGGTCCGCCTCGTCGACCTGGACGAGGCGGTGGCCATGGCGTTGCGCGGCGAGATCCTCAACGGCCCGTGCGTCACCGGCCTGCTCGCGGCGGCCCGCGCCCGCGACTGCGGCTGGGCCACCCTGAGGCCGGCCGACACGCCGCGACCCTGACCCCACGTACCCCCACGGGGGTACGCGAGGTGTCCCCAGTGGAGGGACGCCGCGCGGCCCGCGGAGATCTACCGTCGTCAGCATGATTCGGGATGTCTGGTCGCAGGTCCGTCCGGTCACGGCGCAGCAACGGTTCCTGGCCCGGTGCGGCACGCTGCTCGTGGTCTCGGGGCTCTTCCACGCCGTGGTCGCGGCCGTCGACGGCGGCCCGTGGGAGGGGCCGGTGTCGTGGCGCAAGCCGGTGGTGTTCGGCCTGTCCTTCGGCGTACTCGTGTGGTCGGCGGTGTGGGTGCGGCGGCAGCTGCCGGCGTCGCGGTGGGGCTGGCTGCCCGTCGGCCTGCTCGGCGGCGCGTCGGTGCTGGAGGTCGCGCTCATCACGACGCAGCGGTGGCGCGGCGTGCCGTCGCACTTCAACACGGCCACCGGGTTCGACGCGTTCGTCTTCGGCGGCATGGCGATGTGTGTGCTGCTCGTCGTCGTGGGGGTCACGGCCCTGCTGGTCTGGTCGCTGATCGCCGCGCGCGGCGCGGTGGGTGCCCGGATCGCCGCGGTGGTCGGCCTGGTCGGGGTGCTGGCGGCCGGTCGCGTCGGTCAGGACATGATCAGTACGGGCGACGCGGTCACCCAGGCGACCGGGCACGTGCCCGACGGGGTGGTGTTCGGCGCGGCCGGCGGCGCGAAGCTGGTCCACGCCGTCGGCATGCACGGCCTGCAGGTGCTGATCGCCCTGGTCGTCCTGCTCGCGCTCGGCGACCTGGCCGCCCGCACGAAGCGGCTGGTCATGTGGCTCGCCGCGGCCGGCTACGCGGTCTTCTTCGCGAGTGTCACGTCGACCGCGTACGCGGGCCGGGCGTGGACCGACGTCACCACGCCCGAGGCCGTCACCGGCGTCGCGGGTCTGGCGGCGGTCGGCGCGGGCGTGGCCGTCGCCGCGTGGCCCCTGGTACGCGGACGGCGCGGCGACGCCGTCCCGACCGGTGGCGCCGGCGTGGACACGCTCGCGGCAGCGGTGGTGAGGTAGCGGGCGTGATTCCCGCAGCCACCCCGCCGTCAACGCCCGGGAGCGTCCCGCCCGGGCGCTGGCGGCGGTTCACCACGCCGCTCGACGCGGGCCTCGCGCTGGGCGCCGGGGTCCTGCTGATGACCGACTTCGCGGCGGCGACCGAGCCGCCGCGAGT
Organism: Luedemannella flava; assembly: GCF_039528515.1. NCBI lineage: Bacteria > Bacillati > Actinomycetota > Actinomycetes > Micromonosporales > Micromonosporaceae > Luedemannella > Luedemannella flava. The sequence goes on along the minus strand of NZ_BAAALT010000284.1, from coordinate 22,148 downwards.
ACCCGTGCCGGTCGCCGTCGGCCTGCTTGTCATCCTTGCCGCCACGCTGGCCGTGCGCCGCTCGCTGCCGCTCGGCGCGTACGTGGTGAACACGGTCGCGCTGGGCCTGGCCGCGAACCTGGTGGACCGCGACGGCGTCGTCCCGTACCCCAACCTCATCGTCCTGTACTCCGTCGGCCTCTACGCGACCCGGCGGCGGGCGCTGGCCGGTCCGGTGGTCATGCTCGTGGGCGTCGCGGCCTACTTCGCCAGCGACGACCACGCGCCCATCCTGCCGATCGGCGTGGTGTTCGGCTGGTTGGCAGCCTGGGCGGGCGGCTATCTGACGGCCCGCCGCAGGGAGGAGCTCGAAGCCATCCGGGCGCGGATGCGCGCGGGGGCGATCGCCGACGAGCGCACCCGCATCGCGCGCGAGCTGCACGACCTCATCGGGCACACGGTCAACGTCATGGTGGTGCAGGCCGGGGCGGGCCGCCTCGCGCTCGACCGCGACCCGGACAAGACCCGCGAGCTGCTGCGCGGCATCGAGCAGACCGGTCGCGACGCGCTCAGCGAGCTGGACCGCGTGCTGGGCATCCTGCGCGACGCGGAGGATGGCACGGGAGTTGAGCCGCCCGGGCCGGGCCTGGCCGGGCTGCCCGCGCTGGTGGCCCGGATGGCGCAGGCCGGCCTGGCGGTCACGGCGGCGGTGGACCCCACCGCCGGTCGACTGCCCCGCAGCCTCGACCTGTCGGTCTACCGGGTCGTCCAGGAGGCCCTCACGAACGCGCTGCGGCACGGCGGGGCCCGCGCGGCCAGCGTTACCGTGCGCCGCGCGGACAACCAGCTCCAGGTAGAGGTGCGCGACGACGGGCGCGGCGCGCCGCCCGGCTACCAGCCGGGTCGGGGCCTGGTCGGCATCGCCGAGCGGGCGGCCGTCTTCGGCGGTCGCCTCGACCACGGCCCCGCCATCGACGGCGGTTTCCGGCTGACCGTCTGGTTCCCGGTGCTATGAACCGCCCGCACACCTTTCGTCCCAAGATCTGTAAGGTTCGGTGCCGGTGAGTGGGATCCGGGTGCTGCTGGCCGACGACGACGCGCTGTTGCGCGCGGGCGTGGCCGTGGTGCTGGGCAGCACCGACGACATCGTCGTGGTGGGGGAGGCGGCCGACGGGCTCGACGCGGTGCGGCTGTGCCGGGAGCTGACCCCCGACGTCGTCCTCATGGACGTGCGCATGCCCGGCATCGACGGGATCGAGGCCACGCGACGTGTCGTCGCCACCGGGTCCGCGGCGCGCGTCCTGGTCCTCACCACGTTCCGTGATGACGAGTACGTGTGGGGAGCGCTGCGCGCGGGCGCGAGCGGGTTCCTGCTCAAGCGCTCGTCGCCGGAGCGGCTCATCGACGCGGTCCGTACGCTCGCGGCCGGGGACGCGCTCATCGACCCGACGGTGACCCGCGACCTGGTCGCCCAGTTCGTGGCGCGGGTGCCGGTCGCCGCGCCCGAGCGTGCGCTGCTGGACCAGTTGACCGACCGGGAGGCGCAGGTGCTGCGACTCATCGCCGAGGGTCGATCGAACGAGGAGATCGCCGAGTTGCTCGTCATCGCGGAGTCGACCGCGAAGACGCACGTCAAGCGCATCCTCGCGAAGATCGGGGCACGGGACCGGGCGCAGGCGGTCGTCCTGGCGTACCGCGGTGGTCTGGTGCGTTGAATCTGTTGCCTTGCCAGCCGCGAAACATAAACATACGCTGATCCCTGCCGGGAGCCGGGCACGCTCATCGGGCCACACTGTCGGCCCGAGGGCGCTCACGCCCCGTTCCCGGGGCCTTCGCTGCCGAGGAAGGTCATGCAACGCTCTTTCACCCTGCCCCCCAGGTCCACCCTGCGCCGCAGCGCGCTCGTCGCGCTCCTCGTGGCCGCGCTCGCGGCCACCGTCATCGCTGTCGCGCGGCCCGCCTCGTCGGCCACGCCGTTGCGGATCATGCCGCTCGGTGACTCCATCACCGCCGGCACCGGATGCTGGCGCGCGTTCCTCTGGAACAAGCTCCAGACAGCCGGCCACACGAACATCGACTTCGTCGGCGGTGTCTCCGACGGCGGCGGCTGCAACCCCGGCTTCGCCTACGACTTCGACCACGAGGGTCACGGCGGCTACTCGGCCACCGGCATCGCCGACAACAACCAGCTGCCGCCGTGGTTGGCCGCGGCCAGGCCCGACGTCATCCTGGTCCACCTGGGCACCAACGACATGTGGGGCGGCTGGATCCCGCTCAGCACGAAGATCACCGCGTTCACGAAGCTCGTGGGCCAGATGCGGGCGGACAACCCGAACGTGAAGATCATCGTGGCGAAGATCATCCCGATGTCCGCGTCCGCGTGCGCCACGTGCCCGGCTGACGTCATCGCGTTCAACAACGCCCTGCCGGCGTGGGCGGCGGGCCTCACCACCAGCCAGTCGCCGATCGTCCTCGCGGACCTGTGGACCGGCTTCGACACCACCACCGACACCGGCGACGGCGTGCACCCGAACACCGCCGGCTACCAGAAGATGGCCAACTCCTGGTACCCCGTGCTCGCGCAGGTGCTCAGCGGCGTCGTCCCGACGGTCACGCCGACGAGCGCGGCAGTCACCTCCCGGGCGCCGACCAGTGCCGTGGTGACGAGCCGGCCGCCGACGAGCGCCGTGGTGACGAGCCGCGCGCCGACCAGCGCCGTGGTCACCTCCCGCGCGCCAACCAGCGCACCTGTCACGACCGCCGGACCGACGGGCGGCGGCGGGTGCACCGCGACGTACAAGGTCGTGTCCCAGTGGGGCGGCGGCTTCCAGGGCGAGGTCGCGGTGAGGAACAACGGGTCCGCCGCCTCCGCGGCGTGGACGGCCACCTTCACCTACGCCAACGGCCAGGTGGTCAGCCAGGCGTGGAACGCGACCGTGACCCAGAGCGGGGCCGCGGTGACGGCGAGGAACCTGAGCTACAACGGTGCGCTGGCCGCCGGCGCGTCCGCCACGTTCGGCTTCCTCGCCAGCTGGAACAACGCCACCAACGCGGTCCCGACGGTGAGCTGCGTGCTCTCCTGACCCGACCGCTGACAGCGCCGCCCCGGTCCCGCACGTGGGACCGGGGCGGCGTCGTGTCCGTGGGTCAGGGGCGCAGGACCCGGCCCTGCGCGTCGGTCTGGTTGGGCTGCGTGAGGATGAGAATGCCGTCCACGATCGGCCAGATGACGCCGATGCCGCAGGTCAGCCACGTCACCGCGATCTGGGCGATGGCCATGCCGGTGTGTCCGGTGTAGAACCGGCCCACGCCGAAGCTGCCGATCGCCAACTGGAGCACGCCGGCGACGACCTTGCTCTTGTCCGAGTACGGCAGGCCCGTCGCCGGGTCGAACCCCGGCTGGGCGTAGCCCGGCGGCGCATAGCCGGGGTGGGTGTAACCCGCCTGCGGGTAGGTGGGCTGCTGGTAGTACGCGTTCGGATCGGTGCCCGGCGGCATCGGGGCGGTCGGCGACGACACCGGGGGCGTGGACACCGGCGGGGTGCCGTACGGCGGCGCGGCGGGCGCGGGCGGCTGCGGCACCGGCAACGTCTCGCCCGCGTGCGCGTACGGGTCGGCGGGGGGCTGGCGGTACGGGTCGGCCATGGGATCGTTCACCGCACCGATTTTAGGGCACCCTCGCTAACGGCGCCGAGGTCGCACCGGTTACGGGGATGCGCCGCCGCCCCGGTGCGCGCGAGGATGGGACGCATGCGCTGGCAGACGACCCCTGATGTGGCCGGGTTCCTGGCGGCCGCCGGCGACTTTCTGAGCGCCGGGCCGGTCGAGCACACCCTGTCCCTGACGATCGCGCACACGGTCCGCGACGACGGCCCCGGCGCGTTCGGGGCGCAGCCGCCCCTGTTCGGCTGGGGCGGCGATCCCGTGACGGCGGCGTTCACCCACACCCCGCCGCACCCGGTCGTCCTCGCGACCGCGTCCGGCGACGCCGCGGCCGCGCTGGCCGACCGGTTGGCCGGCGACGGCTGGGCGGTGTCCGGCGTGAACGGCCCGGCGGAGGCGGCCGACGCGTTCGCCCGCGCCTGGTGCGCCCGCGCCGGTGGCACGCCCGTCGAGACGATGCGCACCCGGCTGTACCAGCTCGTCGACCTGTCCCCGCCCGACCCGGCGCCGGACGGCGCCCCCCGCCCGGTCAGCGCGGCCTACCGTGACTGGGCGGTCGCCTGGTTGGAGGCGTGTGCCCGCGAGATCGGTGACCTGCCGCGCCCGGCCGGCGTCATGGTCGACGCGCACCTCACGGAGGGCGGGCTGACGGTCTGGGAGGCGGACGGCACCCCGGTGGCCTTCGCGGGTCATCGGCGCGCCATCGCGGGCACGTCGCGCCTCGGCCCGGTCTACACCCCGGCCGAGCACCGCCGACGCGGCTACGGCGCGGCCGTCACGGTCGCCGCCGCGCAGGCCGCCCGTGCGGCGGGCGCGACCGAGGTGGTCCTGTTCACGAACCTGGCGAACCCGACGAGCAACGGCGTCTACCTGCGCGTCGGTTTCCGGCCCGTCGGCGACCGCGTGGTTATCGCGTTCCGATAACGCCTCAGCTGCGCAGCAGGCGCCCCGACCCGTCCACCGGCCGCCCGGCCAGCAGCACGATGCCGTCGATGACGAACCACAGCCAGAACGGCAGCGTCAGGCACCAGCCGAAGCCGAGGGTGACCAGGCCGCAGACCACGCCCGTCCACGCCACCAGCGTGCAGAGCAGCTGGACCACGCCGAGGCCGACGTGCCCCGCGTAGAGGCGGCCGATCCCGCCGGTCGACAACAGCAGGCCGGGCAGCAGCTGCAGCAGGCCGGCGACCACCTTGCTCTTGTCCGACAGCGGCTGGCCCGAGATCGGGTCCACGCCGAACGGCGCGTGCGGCGGCTGCTGCACCACGACGATCGGCTGCAGCACCGGGTAGCTGCCCGGCGGCGGCGCATACCCGCCGGCCGGCGCGTACCCACCACCCGCGGGCGGATAGCCCTGCGGGACCGGGTAGCTCCCCGGCGGGTACACGGTGGCCGGGGGGTAGTACGGAGCCGGCGGCTGCGCGGCTGGCTGGACCACGTCCCACGGCTGCGAGTCGATGTACGTCGCGGGCAGGTTGTCCGGCTCCGGCGGGATCCGGTACGTCTCGGCGTACGGGTGGGGCCCCGCGGCGGAGTCGTAGGGATCGACAGGATCGCCCGGGTCCGTGGAGTCGTGGGGATGGGTGGTCACCGCGCGAAGTCTAGACGAGCGGATTCCCCACCAACTGACCAACGCGAGACAGCCCGGCCATTACAGGGCGCCGGCCCCGGCGACCAGACAGACGGGCAACTCACGGTCCCATTGGCCCAACCCGATGCACACCGCGCGGTCGTCGAAACGCCACGCGAAGACCGATGGCAGGTAGTTGGCGAGGGTTTCCGCCAACTCCGGCGCGGTCCCGCCGGCCATCGACCGCTCGATCACCGGACAAAGATCGACCAGTTCAGGCGGCCCCATTCGTCCCGTAACGCCGCGGCGAGATCGCGGCAATCCTGTTCGAAGCGGTCCCACACCGCTTCTGCCAGCGACTTGTGGCTCCAGAAGCCCTCACTGGCGCTCAGGCTGACAACCAGGTAGCCGGGCCCGGCGTAAGCCGAGCGAGCGGTTCCGGCGCCGGGTAGTTCGCGTGCCCTGAGGTCACGTACCCGCGCCAACGCGTCCTCGAGATCCACGTGCGCAACTGTATGCGCGACGGCGGACGGGCAGGAGTAGCCAACGTTTGGACAACTGGGGCGTCATCGCGTGCTGAATTCCCCACGTATCTGTACAAATGTGGGCGGAAGACGATTTCTACTGATCCGGAATCCGCTGATCGCATCGGCACATAGAATTTATGTGCTTGACAGTTCGTCAGCTAATCGCGCGACGCTGTCACACAATGTCCCGGCCATCCCACACTGTGGCGGCCTAGACTCCGGGCGAGCGGCCACATCCCGGCCGGCAATGGAGCGAACAGGGGTCAGCACGTGAAGGTCGGAATCCCGCGCGAGGTCAAGAACCACGAGTACCGCGTCGCGATCACCCCGTCGGGCGTGCACGAGCTGGCCCGCAACGGCCATGAGGTGTACGTCGAGGCGGGTGCCGGTGCGGGATCGTCCATCCCCGACGCGGCGTACACCCAGGCGGGGGCCACGATCCTGCCCACCGCCGACGACGTCTGGGCGACCGGCGACCTCATCCTCAAGGTCAAGGAGCCGGTGGCCGAGGAGTACCACCGCATGCGCGAGGGCCAGACCCTCTTCACGTACCTGCACCTCGCCGCGTCGAAGGAGTGCACCGACGCGCTGCTCGAGCGGGGCGTCACCGGCATCGCGTACGAGACGGTGGAGCTGCCCGACGGGTCGCTGCCGCTGCTCGCCCCCATGTCCGAGGTGGCCGGCCGGCTCGCGCCACAGGTCGGGGCGTACCACCTCATGCGCTCCGGTGGCGGGTCCGGCATCCTCATGGGCGGCGTCTCCGGCGTCTACGCGGCCAAGGTCGTCGTCATCGGCGCGGGTGTGTCCGGCATGAACGCCACCGCGATCGCGCTGGGCATGCAGGCCGAGGTGCTGCTGATGGACAAGAACATCGCCCGGCTGCGCGCGGCCGACGCCATCTACCAGGGCCACCTGCAGACGATCGCGTCCAACGCGTACGAGATCGAGCGGGCGATCATGGACGCCGACCTGGTCATCGGCGCCGTGCTGGTGCCCGGCGCAAAGGCGCCGACGCTGGTCAGCAACGAGCAGGTCTCACGGATGAAGCCGGGCAGCGTCCTCGTCGACATCGCGATCGACCAGGGCGGGTGCTTCGAGGACTCGCGGCCGACCACGCACGCCGACCCGGTCTACCCGGTACACAACTCGATCTTCTACTGCGTGGCGAACATGCCCGGCGCGGTCCCGCACACCTCCACGTACGCGCTGACCAACGTCACCCTGCCGTACGCCGTCGAGTTGGCCAACCACGGCTGGCGCGAGGCCGCGCACCGCGACCGCGCCCTGGCGCTGGGCCTCAACACCCACGCCGGCAGGCTCACCTACGGCCCGGTCGCCCAGGCCCACGGCATGGAGTACGCGAAGCTCGAGGAGGTTCTCGGCTGATCGCGTCCGTGACCACGACAGCCGTGTACACGTTGGTTACTGTGGACAGGCTTCGCGAGGTGTACGCGGTCTCGCACCCACGTGCCCGGGTCTGAAAGACGCGACACGCGGGAGTATCCAGCGACACGCCGAGCGACGTGTATCTGTCGGGCCCCGGCAGTGCCGTACAGTCGTCACGCGGCTCCCCGCGGAACGACGAGCGGCGGGAAGGGCGTATACGGGAGATGGCAGGCATCGACGATCGAGGCGAGGCGTGGACGACCGAGCTGCGCGCCGAACAGGCCGCGCTGACGCTCGGTGCTGACCTGGGCCCCGCTGACCCCGCGGCGTACACCACGCGTCGACCCATTCCGCAGCCCATGCCGCTCGACCGGCACGGGCCTGCGCGGATCATCGCGATGGCCAACCAGAAGGGTGGCGTCGGAAAGACGACGACCACCATCAACCTCGGCGCGGCCCTGGCGGAGTACGGCCGCAAGGTCCTGCTGCTCGACTTCGACCCGCAGGGTGCCCTGTCGGTCGGGCTCGGCGTCAACCCGCACAACCTGGACCTGTCGGTCTACAACCTGCTGATGCAGGACGAGGTCACGATCGACGATATCCTCATCAAGACGAACGTCGCCGGCCTGCACCTGCTGCCCGCCAACATCGACCTGTCCGCGGCCGAGATCCAGCTGGTCACCGAGGTGGCCCGCGAGATGGTGCTCAAGCGCCTGCTCCGCCCGGTCATGAACGAGTACGACTTCATCCTGATCGACTGCCAGCCGTCGCTGGGCCTGCTCGCCATCAACGCGCTCACCGCCGCCCACGGCGTGCTCGTGCCGTTGGAGTGCGAGTTCTTCAGCCTGCGCGGCGTGGCCCTGCTGCTGGACACGATCGACAAGGTCCGCGAGCGCCTCAACTTCGACCTGGAGCTCGAAGGCATCCTCGCGACGATGTACGACTCCCGCACCACCCACTGCCGCCAGGTGCTGCAGCGGGTCGTCGAGGCGTTCGGCGACAAGGTCTACCAGACCGTCATCACCAAGACGGTGAAGTTCCCCGAGTCCACGGTGGCCGGTGCGCCGATCACCTCCCTCGACCCCTCCTCCTCCGGCGCGCGCAACTACCGCCAGCTCGCGCGCGAGGTGATCGCGGCCCACGCCCCGAAGGGGTGACGCCGGGATGCTCTGGGCGCTCGGCCAACCGGTCGCGGCGCTGGGTCTGATCGGCGCGTTCATCGCCGGCGCCACGCTGCGCACCCTCGTCCACCGCCGCGTCGCGGGCCGGTTCGGCGGCAGCACCGCCGTGTCCGCCGGCTCGGCCGTCGGCGCGCTCGGCGCCATCACCCTGGTCTTCACCGGCACCGGCTGGTGGCGCCCGACCGGCGCGCGCCGCGCCCTAGCGGTGGCCGCCGGTCCCGTCGCCGTGCTGGCCGCCGGCGAGGCGTGCCTGGCCGGGTTCGCGGTCGCGTTCCCCGCCCAGCGGGCCAGCCTGCGGCTCAACTACCCGTCCGACGTGCTGCGCGGCGTCGTGGGCGTGACCCCCGCCGCCCAGGTGACCCTGAGCCTGGCGGTCGGCCTGCTCTGCTTCGGCGTCCTCGCCCTGCTGCCCGTCCCGCCCCTCGACGGTTTCCGCTTGGGCTCCGCCGCCATCCTCCAACCCGCCCCCGTCTCCGCCCCGGCGCTCGGCCTGGTCGGCGAGTGGCCAGCGGTCCTCGGCGCCCTGACCCTCCTCCTGACGGCGGTCATCCCCCTGGGCGACCGCACCCCCCTCCTAGCGGCCCTGGACCTCCTCGCCACCCCCCTCCTCCGCGTATGGGCGTGACGGTTTGGCGCCATAGGGGTAGGTAATAGCGCCGTCTATAACGGGGCCATGGCGCCATAACGCGGGCGTCGCGGGCGAGGTGAGGGCCTCATGAGTTAGGTTTCCGGGGTGAGTGAGTCCGTCGTTCCGATGCCCGAGGCGCCAGCCGGCGGGTTCACGGTGCGGCTCACCAACTTCACGGGGCCTTTCGACCTGCTGCTCCAGCTCATCGGCAAGCACCAGCTCGACGTCACCGAGGTGGCGTTGCACCAGGTCACCGACGAGTTCATCGCGTACATCCGGGCCATGGGCGACGAATGGGACCTCGACGAGGCCAGCGAGTTCCTCGTCATCGCCGCCACCCTGCTCGACCTCAAGGCCGCCCGCCTGCTGCCCGCCGCCGAGGTGGAGGACGAGGAGGACCTCGCCCTGCTGGAGGCCCGCGACCTGCTCTTCGCCCGCCTCCTGCAGTACAAGGCGTTCAAGGAGGCCGCGGCGCACATCGCCGGCCGCGAGGCGCTCATCTCCCGCAGCTACCCGCGCGCGGTCTCCCTCGAGCCCCGCTTCGCCGAGGCCCTGCCCGAGCTGGTCCTCGGCATCGGCCCCGACCGGCTCGCCCAGCTGTTCCTGCGCACCATCACCCCCAAACCCGAGCCGGTCGTGTCGATCGCCCACGTGCACCAGGTGCGCGTCAGCGTCCGCGAGCACGCCGCGATCCTGCGCGAGAAGCTGGTCCGCCTCGAGGTCGCCACCTTCCGGGCCCTGTGTGCGGACTGCCAGTCGACGCTGGAGGTCGTGGCCCGCTTCCTGGCCCTGCTCGAGCTCTACCGTGAGGGCCACGTCGTCTTCGACCAGATCGAGGCGTTGGGGGAGCTGACGGTCCGCTGGACCGCCGCCGGGTCCGCGGAGGTCAACCTCTCCTTCGATGAGTACGGCGATGAGCCCGCCGCCGACGCGGGGTCGGACAATGAGGAGCTGGCGGCACAGTGACCGCGTGTAAGAGGGAGTGGGCGCGATGAACGACGAGCGGCCGCAGTCGCTCGCGGAGAGCGCGGCGTCCTGGGTGCCCCCATGGGCCCGCCAGGCGCCCGCCGAGCCGGCAGCCGAGGAACCGACCCGCACAGCCGACAGCGAGCCCGCCACCGCAGGAGCCGAGGGCGGGGCCGCCACGGCAGCAGCCGAGGGCGGGCCCGACACCTTCGCGGCTGAGGCGCCCGACACCGACGGGGAAGAGGGTGCCGGCGCCGAGGGGGCGTCGGACGCCGACACCGCTGGGGCGGCGGCGCAGCCCGACACTGGTGAGGCCCCTGAGCACCGCCACGCGCCCGGCGAGGTGCCGCCCGACGGCGTGATCGAGCTCGCCGAACCCGCCGAGCACCCGCACCACGAGCACCCCGCCCCGCCCGCGGACCTCGCACCAGCGGGCGAGCCCGCCGTGGGCGAGATCGCCGACCGCGAACGCGAGGACGCCCCTGCGGGTGCACGTGCCGGGGAGGCCGCGGGGGAGCCTGCCGACCGCGAACGCGAGGACGCCCCTGCGGGTGCACCTGCCGGGGAGGCCGCGGGGGAGCCCGCCGAGCCTGACCGCGACGACGCCCCCGAAGCCGTCGCGGGCGAACGTGCGCCCGATTCCCTGACGGCCGGCGCGGTGCCGCCGCGCGAGGTGATCGAGCTGGTGGAGCCGGCTGAGGTGTTGGCCGAGCCGGCCGAGGAGCTGTGGGACGCGCCCGTTCGCGAGGCGGCGGAGGCGGTCGGTTCCGGTTCTGCGGGGGCGGCGGCCGGCGAGCTGCCGCCGCGCGAGGTGGCCGCGTTGGCGGAGCCGGCCGAGGTGCCCGCCGGGCCCGAGGCGGCGGACCGGGATGCGGACGAGGCGCCGCCGGCCGCCGTCGTGCAACTCGCCGAGCCCGCCGAGGCCGGGTTTGTCGGTGGCGGGAGCGAGCTGATCGCCCCGGAGGCGGTCGCCGACGATGGCGCGGCGCCGCTGTCGCCCGTACTCCATGGGGAAGACGACGCGGAGGGCGCGGCGCCCGCGGCGCTGAGCGACGCGGAGCTGCGCGGGGCGCTCGAGGCGGTGCTGCTGGTCGTGGACGAGCCCGTGGGGGAGTTCATGCTGGCGCAGGTGCTCGACGAGCCGGCCCAGCGGGTGGCGGCGACGCTGACCGACCTGCGGGCGGAGTATGCCGCCAGCGGGCGTGGGTTCGAGCTGCGCCAGGCGGCCGGCGGGTGGCGGCTCTACACGCGCACGGAGTACGCGGCGTATGTGGAGCGGTTCGTGCTCGACGGGCAGCAGACCCGGCTCACCCAGGCGGCGCTGGAGACCCTGGCGGTGATCGCCTACAAGCAGCCGGTGACGCGGTCGCGGATCTCGGCGATCCGGGGCGTGAACTGCGACGGCGTGATCAAGACCCTGGTGGCGCGCGGCCTGGTGGAGGAGTGCGGCACCGAGCGCGAGAGCGGCGCCCTGCTCTACCAGACCACCCCCCTCTTCCTCGAGAAGCTCGGCATCAACAGCGTTGCCGAGCTGCCGGGGCTGGCCCCCTTCCTCCCCGAGAACGTGGATGATATTGATGCCCACCGATAGTTCCGATCTGCCCCGCCTACAGAAGGTGCTCGCCGGCGCGGGTGTCGGCTCCCGTCGCGTCTGCGAGGACCTCATCGCCGCCGGCCGGGTCAACGTGAACGGCAAGCGCGCCCAGCTCGGCGACAAGGTCGACCCCGGGACCGCGGAGATCTACGTCGACGGGGACCGGGTCGTGGCCGACACGAACCTGGTGTACCTGGCGTTCAACAAGCCGCGCGGCGTGGTGTCGACCATGTCCGACGAGAAGGGCCGCCAGTCGGTGGCCGACTTCGTGGAGCGGCTGCCGCAGCGGGTCTACCACGTGGGGCGCCTAGACGCCGACTCCGAGGGCCTGCTGCTGCTCACCAACGACGGCGACCTGGCCAACCGCCTCATGCACCCGTCGTACGGGGTGACGAAGACCTACCTCGCGGAGGTGACCGGGACGGTGCCGCGCGGGCTGCGCAAGCGGCTCATCCAGGGCGTCGAGCTGGAGGACGGGCCGGCGCGCGCCGACGATTTCCGGGTGGTCGACTCGACGCCGCGGGCGGCGCTCGTGGAGATCGTTCTGCACGAGGGGCGCAAGCACATCGTGCGCCGGATGCTCGACGAGGTGGGGCACCCGGTGAGCCGGCTCGTGCGCACCGCGATCGGGCCGGTCAAGCTCGGCGACCTGCGGGTCGGACGGTGGCGGCGCCTTACCGCCTCGGAGATAGCCGGCCTGTTTCGCGTGGTTGAGTCCTGATTTGTGAGGTGAGCACGCTCACTAAATTGTTTACTTTGCTGACAAAACCGCTCCGGCGTTCGATCTGGGACTGGTGACAACACCAGACCATCGACGTGGAGGTCCTGCACCGTGCGGGTCATCAAGGCAACGGTGGGTATGCGGCTCGGCGTGGCGTTCGCGCTGGTCACCGCGCTGATCGCGGTGGCGGCCGGCACCGGATTCTGGGGCATGCGGGCCCAGAGCGCGACCCACGAGCGCGTCGACCGGCTGCAGCGGCTGCACGACGACATCCAGCAGATGCAGTTCCTCGCCTCGGACGTCACCGGCTGGCAGGGCCTCATGCTCGCCGACGTCGGCGCGTACGGAGTGGCCGCGGCGACCGCCGACGACGCCTACAACCGTTCCGGCGAGCTCGGCGACAAGGCCAAGATCTACGAGCTGATCGACGCGGTGCACGCGGCGGACATGACCGTCGCCGAGCGGGACCTGTGGCAGCAGCTGGGCCCCGCGTGGGACGGCTTCTTCGCCATGGAGACCAAGCTCCTCTCCTGGCTGCGTGAGCACGGCCAGGGCCCCGGCCTGACGATGACCATGGACAGCGTCAACGGCGGCGACGCCGGCGCGGCGTACTCGGTGGTTCTCGGCATCACCGACAAGCTCGCGGAGTCCGTCCAGAAGCGGACGGCGTCCCTCGCCGCCGAGGCCCGGTCGACCCAGCACATGATCGACATCGTTCTCGCCGTGACGCTGGGCGTCGCCCTGGTGCTCGCCGTCGTGCTCGGCGTGCGTACCACCCGGATGGTCACCCGGCCCCTGCGGCGCGTCGTCGCCGCGCTCGGCGGCCTCGCGGGCGGTGACCTGACCGTCCGGGTCGGCCTGCGCGGCGGCGACGAGCTCGGCCAGCTCGGGCGGGCGGTCGACGACACCATCGACGACCTCCGCGGCATGATCACCGGACTCGCCGGCAGCGCCGGGGCGCTGTCCACGGCCGCCGGCCAGCTCGCCGGCACCTCCGACGAGATCGCCGACGCGGCCCGCGTCACCAGCGTCCGCGCCGAGCAGCTGGCCGTGGGCGCCACCCAGGTCTCGGGCAATGTCCGGACCGTGGCCGCCGGCAGCGACGAGATGGGTGCCTCCATCGCGGAGATCGCCGAGAACGCCAGCCGGGCCGCCACGGTCGCGGCCGAGGCCGTGGAGGTGGCCGGGACCGCCAACGACACCGTCACCCGCCTCGGCGCGTCGTCCGACGAGATCGGCAACGTGGTCCGGACGATCACCTCCATCGCCGAGCAGACCAACCTGCTCGCCCTGAACGCCACCATCGAGGCGGCCCGCGCCGGCGAGGCCGGCAAGGGCTTCGCCGTGGTCGCCAGCGAGGTCAAGGACCTGGCCCAGGAGACGGCCCGGGCCACCGAGGACATCGCGCGGCGGGTGTCCGCGATCCAGGACGACACCGCCGACGCCGTCGCCGCGATCGGCGAGATCTCCACGATCATCGGCCGGATCAGCGACTACCAGAACGTGATCGCGGCCGCCGTGGACGAGCAGACCGCCACCACCGCCGAGATGCGCCGCAACATCTCTGAGGCAGCCAAGGGCAGCGGCGACATCGCCGGCACGGTCGGCGAGGTCGCCGAGGCCGCCACCCGGACGGCGCGCGGCGCGGCCGAGTCGCGGCAGGCGGTGGGGGAGCTCAGCCGGCTCAGCGACGAACTCACCGCGACCGTGGGCGCGTTCCAGCTCTGACCGCCTGCCCCGGCTCCCGGGGTGGTCCGGGTCGCAGCGGCGGGTGCCGGTGGGGCGCCGGCGCGGACGAACCGGCATGATGGACCTGAGATCGGACCGGGTAGTCGGCGTGGGGAGTTCTGGTGGGCGAGGTTGAGCGGCGCGGCGCGGCGCCTGTGGTGGCGATCGACGGGCCGTCCGGGTCCGGGAAGTCGACCGTCTCCCGGCGGCTGGCCGCCGAGCTGAGCGCGCAGTACCTGGACACCGGCGCCATGTACCGGGCCGTCACCTGGGCCGTGCTGGAGGCCGGGGTCGACCCCGCCGACGCCGACGCGGTCGCCAAGGTCGCCGTCAACGCCGACCTGGTGGTCGGCACCGACCCCGCCGCGCCCCATTTCTTCGTGGGCACCGTGTCCGTGGACGGGCCGATCCGCGGCGCCGAGGTGACCGCCGCCGTGTCCGCCGTGGCGTCCGTGCCCGCCGTGCGGCAGCTGCTCGTGGCCCGTCAGCGCGACATCATCGCCGGCGCCCGCGATGCCGCCGGCATCGTGGTGGAGGGCCGCGACATCGGCACCGTCGTGGCACCCGACGCCGACCTGAAGGTCTACCTGACGGCGTCCGCCGCCGAACGCGCCCGCCGGCGCAGCACCGAGGTCGCCGCCGACCTGGCCGCCACCGCCGCCGACCTCGAGCGCCGCGACACGATCGACTCGACGCGCGCGGTGGACCCGCTGACCCAGGCCGCCGACGCGGTCGTGCTCGACTCGACCGAGCTGGGCATCGACGAGGTCGTCCACCGGCTCGTCTCGCTGCTGGGAGTATCGGCGTGAGCCCAGGGCCGGATTTCGAGATTCCCGCCGAGTACCGGGACGATTTCGACCTTTCGGACTTCGAGGGTGCCGTCGCGGAGCCCGCGTCCACCGAGGTGGTCGACGCCGGGCCTGCGCCCGTCGTGGCGGTCGTCGGGCGGCCGAACGTCGGCAAGTCCACACTCGTCAACCGGATCCTCGGCCGCCGGCAGGCCGTCGTCGAGGACGTCGCCGGCGTGACCCGCGACCGCGTCGCCTACGACGCCCAGTGGGCCGGGCGACGCTTCACCGTCGTCGACACCGGCGGCTGGGAGCCCGACGCACGCGACCGTGCCGCCGCCATCGCCGCCCAGGCCGAACTGGCCGCCGCGTCCGCGGACGTGGTCCTGCTCGTCGTCGACGCCCGGGTCGGCGCGCTCGACGAGGACGAGGCCGCCGTACGCATGCTGCGGCGCACCGCCAAGCCCGTCATCCTCGTCGCCAACAAGGTCGACAACGCCCGGCAGGAGATGGAGATCGCCGGCCTGTGGTCCCTCGGCCTCGGCGAGCCCCACCCCGTCTCCGCCCTGCACGGGCGCGGCTCCGGCGACCTGCTCGACACCCTCCTGGCCGCCCTGCCGACGCTGCCGCCCGTCACCGAGGCGCCGACCGGCGGCCCGCGCCGCGTCGCGCTCGTCGGGCGGCCCAACGTCGGCAAGTCCAGCCTGCTCAACCGCCTCGCCCAGGAGGAGCGCGCCGTCGTCGACTCCGTCGCCGGCACGACCGTCGACCCGGTCGACTCGCTCGTCCAGGTCGGCGGCGAGACCTGGCTGTTCGTCGACACCGCCGGCCTGCGCCGCAAGGTCAACACGGCCAGCGGCACGGAGTACTACGCCAGCCTGCGCACCGCCGGCGCCATCGAGGCCGCCGAGGTCGTCGTCGTCCTGCTCGACGCCAGCGAGGTCATCAGCGAACAGGACCAACGGGTCCTGTCGATGGTCGCCGAGTCCGGCCGCGGCATCGTGCTCGCCTTCAACAAGTGGGACCTCGTCGACGCCGACCGCCGCTACTACCTCGACCGCGAGATCGAACGCGAACTCAAGCGCATCCCGTGGGCGATCCGGGTCAACATCTCCGCTCGCACGGGTCGGGCAGTGGAGAAGCTCGCCCCGGCGCTGCGCACCGCGCTGGGCAACTGGGAGCGCCGGGTGCCCACCGGGCAGCTCAACCAGTGGCTCACCGCGCTCGTGCAGGCCACCCCGCACCCCGTACGCGGCGGCCGGGCGCCCCGGGTTCTCTTCGCCACCCAGGCCGGCACGTGCCCACCCCGGTTCGTGCTCTTCACCACGGGACAGTTGGATCCCGGGTACGTCCGCTTCGTCGAGCGCAAGCTGCGCGAGGAGTTCGACTTCGAGGGCACGCCCATCGACATCGCCGTGAAGCCCCGCTCGAAGAGCAAGACCGGCCGCTGATCCTGAGCACATCCTGAGGTTCCGGCTCTCCCGGGCCGCGCCCGAGCGCGCTAGTTTTGGCGGTTGACCTGGGGGTGAGAACGCGGTGGTACGACACGGTGGCGAGCGCGTCGCCGAGTGGGTGACGACGTCACTGCTCGCCGCGGCGGCGTACCTGGCGCTGCTGCCCTGGGACCTGCGCAGCATCCGGCTCGACCCCGGCACCGGCGAGACCACCACCGCCGTGACGGGCTCCCGGGTCATCTCGCTCGCCGTGATCCTGGTCGTGCTCGCCGGTTACCTCGGTTGGCGCGACCAGCCACTGTGGGCCGCGGCGGCCTTCGTGGGCGCACCGCCCGGCGCCCTGATGCTCGCCTCCCTGGCCACCCATCCCGCCTCCAACTGGCCTGTCGGGTGGGTGTTCTTCACCGTCATCCTCGGCCTCGACGCGGTCATCGTCGCCCTGGTCGTCCGGAACGCCCGGAACATCCTCGACCGGCTACGTAGCCAGGCGTAGCTACCCTGGGCTCCTTCGCGGAAGGAGCCACCCCATGGCCGACGTCGTCTTCGACAGGCGAGAACAGCTGCAGCAGATCCAGTCCGGCCTGCTCGACGGCGAGAGCATCATCGCCGTCTACGACGCCGTGGGGGTCGGCACGGGCTTCATCGGCCTCACCGACCGCCGCGCCATCATCCAGGACAAGTCCTTCGTCGGTAAGCGCGTGGCGCTGACCTCCATCCCGTACTCGAAGATCAGCAGCGTCAGCGTGGTGAGCAACAAGAGCTGGGCCGGCTCGTTCTTCTCCACCGGCGCGATCGCGATCCACGTCGGCACCCACGTGTATGAAGTGGAGTTCCGGGGGTCGAACAAGGCCCACCACGTGCACAACGTGATCCTCCACTACCTGACGTCCGGGGCACACTGATGCCGTACCCGCCGGTGCCCGACCTCCACTCACTCTGGGCGTTCCAGAAGATGTCGTGCACGCGACCTCCGCGAGCTGTTCCGGCTGCTCACCTTTGACACGGAGAGCTCCGTCGACTGGGACGAGGCTTACCTCTACCGCGAGGAGGACGAAGACCACCCGGACTGTGTCTTGTGGCCCGCTTCAGAGTTCGGCTCGGCGTTTCGCCGTCCCCTTCCTGAACTATCATCCTAGGACGCTGTAGCGGGTGTGGCCTGAGCGACGAGGCGTGCCACGGGATACCCGCGCGCGGAGGGGCGGGGGGTTGCGCTAGTCTGTAGCGGCTGCCCGGGGCGTACGGTCCGGGCAACGGGACGTGGCGCAGCTTGGTAGCGCACTTGACTGGGGGTCAAGGGGTCGTGGGTTCAAATCCCGCCGTCCCGACTTCGACAAAGCCCTGACCAGCACGAAGCTGGCCAGGGCTTTGATTTATGTCGATGGGAATTTGAACCGCCCCCCGATAACCCCCCAGAAACGGGGGTCGGCGACCGAGTTCGTCGTCATCCTTGTGCATCGTTACCCGGGGTTGCGCACCGGTCGGGTGCCTACGCGGCCCGCGTGGACGGGTGGTCACCGGGGTCTGGTCCGTCGGGTCCTCCTCGGCCGGTGCCGAGTTGTTCGAGGATGTCGGAGACGTCGGGGCGAGGACGGGTTTGGCGATGTAGTACGTGTCGGTGATCTCTTCGCTGGCGTGGCCGAGCTGGGCGGTGATCGTTCAGGGTCAGACGACGGGGTTGTTCGGGTTCCGGCTCGAGATGGGCCGTGACCGCAACGGGACGCGGATACAGGCGCGGCGTACCGGGTTCACGTCGGAGAAGGCTGCGGTGGCCGAGTACGCCCGGCTCAGCCGACGACGTGACGCGCAACTGCCTCGGCCACGGTTGGGTGACAGCGTGCAGGCGGTGTGCCAGGACTGGCTCCTCACGCGGGAGCATGAGCTGCAGCCCAACACGCTGTACAGCTACACATGGCTACTGGGCCTGATCTACCCCTACCTGGGCGGGGTACGTGCCTCGCGGCTGAGCACCCACATGATCGAGCGCGCCTACCGGGACCTGGAGACTGCCGGCTACTTCCGCACCACGCTGCGCACCCTGGACCTGGTGCTAGCCAAAGCGTTCGGCGAACAGACCGGCCGCACCCTGGGCGCCCGCAAACCCCGCGAATGCGACGATGTACATCCGGTATGGCCACTCGCCGAAGCCCGGCGCTTCCTGGACTATGTCCGGAGCGATCGGCTCTTTCCGCTGTGGCGGCTGCTGTTGGTAACCGGCCTGCGGCGCGGTGAACTGTGCGGGCTCAAGCACTGCGATCTCGAACCGGACCTGGCCACCCTCAAGGTCCGCCGCCAACGTGTCGTCGAAGACCTCGGCAGCCGGGGTGCGAGACAAGCCGCCCAAGTCCCACAACTGCACCCGCACCCTGCCCCTCGACCCCATCACGCTCAAGGCATTGAGTGAGATGAACGCGGGTGCGGGATCGGCCTACGTGTTCACCGGGCGCACGGGCCAACCGCTGCGCCCGGATAACGTCACCAGCCGGTTCAACCAGCTCGCCCGAGCCGCGGGGGTCCGGCCGCTTGGGCCACACCAGATCCGCCACCTGCTCGCCTCGAACCTGCTCGATACCGGGTACGGCATCCATGAGGTTGCCGAGCGACTGGGCCATGATCCCGGCACTCTCATGCGCTATTACACCCGCGTCAACGCCGACCGCCGCCGTCAAGCCAGCGACCACATCGCCGACCTGCTCGCCTCGCACGAAGGTCCGTGAAGCAGGGAGAGCGCGTGAATTGGGCAGGACTCGGGTTCTAACGCGTGCCGTGTTGTTTGAGGATCTCGTCGCGCCATTCGGCGAAGCGCCGGCGAACGGCGCTGATCTGTTGTGCGGTGACCTCGTAGTCGGCGAACTCGGCGTCTGTGCGTTGTGCCAGCGAGCCGATGGCATCGGCGAACAGGATCGGGTCGAATCCGCCGTCGGCGTTTGCCGCGAGCTCCACCAGCCGCTGGCGGGTGTAACGGCCGCTGGCCAGCGCTGCGTCGACGTCGAGGAAGTCCCGAGCTTCGGCCCTGCCGAAGAGCGCGGTCATCTTATTGGCCACGGCATCGTCGGGATGCAGCACTGGGCCTACGTCGAGAATGACGGGCGGGTGCGCACGCCAGTCGGCCGACAGTTCCATCTTGTCCGGGTCGTCGGGCGAGTCGGTGGTCGCGACGAGCAGTCGGGCGAACGTCTCGGTGTGCGCCACCGCGGTCACGGTGTAGCCCTGTGCGGCGAGTGCCGCGATTACCGCGTCCACCGCAGCGGGGAAGTCGCCGCGGCGGTGCCAGTCGGTGAACAGATCGACATCGCCACTCGGCCGCTCGCCCATCCCATGCTCGCTGACGGCGTACCCGCCAGCCAGGGCCAGTCCGTACGGTCCTCCGGCGGCGAGCGCGATCTGCGTGATCGCCCGGTGGCGTGCCAGCACGTCGGCTTCCTACGCGGCCGAGGCGAGTCGACGCAACTCAGCCAGTTCGGGGAAACGCTCTTCCCAGATCCGGCGTACTGCCACGGGTAGCCACATGTAGGACCACAGGCTTTTGAGCGTGATCTCGTTCAGGTGGGCGTGCAGGTCGTCCGGCGACATCGCTTCGTTGATCACCGTGTGGTACAGGTCGATGATCCGGCCGGGGCTGTCAAGATCGTAGGTCGGGTTGCCGGACCACTTCAGGTGCCGCGGCAAATGAACGATCCCGGTGGTAGGACCAATGAGCAGGTCGAGGCGCTCGGGCAGCGCGATCGGCTTGGCGTACCGTCGCGGCCAGTTGGCCTCCGCAACAGTCATTGCTCGCACCCCTCCTTCGCTGTGGCCAGCCTACCGCTGCGGCCACCTGTGGCCGGAACCTGGCGACGGCGATGTGCCGATCCCAACGCCATCGAGTCGTGCCGGCGATGATCAGCTGACCATCGAGGGGCCAATCGCGGACGGCATATCTCGCGTGGCACTTGACCAGATGCGCTAACGGGAGCGCCAACCGTAAAGATCAACTTTGTTTGAATGTGGTGTCACAGCCCGAGACCGTTCAACACCTGGCGATGTTAGTCTTGCCTGGTCACTTGCACGCGAGGACACCGACCGGCATTGAGTATCACGGATTAGTACAACCGTTTCAAGCCTGGGGTCAAGGGGTCGTGGGTTCAAATCCCGCCGTCCCGACAGCGTGAGGGTTTCCGCAGGTCAGAGCTGCGGGAGCCCTCTTTCATATCGCTTCGCATCGATGTCAGGTCGAGCATGCCACTGCTGGACCACTTGACTCGTGAGGTTTGCGATGCGACTCCTCGATCTCGACAAGCTGTGCGCCGGGCTGTCCCGGACCTGGACCGGGGTCCTGCGTGACTGGGACCGGACCCTGCGCGCGGCCAACCACCCGGCCACGACCCTGTACCTGCCGAAAATGTCATCCGCGCAGGTCAGGCTGCATGTTCGTACTCGCGGAGGATTCCGCCGAGTCGGTCGCGTCGGTGGATGGTGAGGTGGGCGATGCGGTGCGGATCGGTGATCGGTTCGGGTAGTGGGGCGAGTGGCCGCGCGTTGTCGATGCCCTGGTGCGGGCGGTGGGTGTTGTAGAAGGCCTCGTGTTCGCGCAGGGCGTGTAGCAGGTGGTGCTGGTTCCAGATCAGAGTCCGGTCCAGTAGCTCATGCCGGCAGGTGCGCACCCAACGCTCCATGACTGCGTTCATGCTTGGCATCCGGACACCGCTGAGCACGACCTTGATGCCGGCATCAGCGAGCACCGCGTCGAACAAGGTCGGGTACTTGCCGTCCCGATCCCGGATCAGGTACTTCACGCGGCATCCTGCGTCCTCGAGGTCCATCACGAGGTTGCGGACGGCCTGAGTGACCCACGCGGCGCAGGGGTGTGGGGTTGCGCCGAGGACCCGCACGCGGCGGCTTGCGTGTTCGATGACCGCGAGGACGTACATTCTCGCGCTGGTGAGCGTGACTGTTTCGATGAAGTCCGCGGCCAGCAGCACCTCGGCTTGTGAACACAGGAACTGCGCCCAGGTCGTGGCGGTGCGGTCCGGAGCGGGATCGATTCCGGCGTCGTGCAGGATCGCCCAGACCGTCGACGCGGCTACTTCACTCTGAGGGTGAGCAGTTCGCCGTGGACGCCGGTACCCCCACGACGGGTTCTCCGCGACGAGGCGCAGCACCAACGTCCCGATCGATCGGACGGTTCGTGGCCGGCCCCGCCGCGGAGGCCGTGACGTTCTCGCGTGGCGGCGGGCGATGAGGTCACGATGCCAGCGCACGACGGTGTCAGGGCGTACCAGCAGCCGCAGGTTCGCCAGGGTGGGCTTCGGAAGGTGGCGTAGGAGTGCGGCCAGCCATGCCCGGTCGGCAGCGTCGAACTCCTTGTCCCGGTCGCTGCCCGGAAGCAGCCGTAGCAGCGCGAATGCGTTGGTGATGCCCAGGTACGCCAGTCGCAGCAGCATGAGGCGGCATCATCGCGTAGTCATCAACAATGATTGGCAGCGAGGACCCGAGACATTCCAAGATCGACGCTTGGGTCGCCGAAGCGCACCCTGAACAGCACGGATGGAATTTGTCGGCAGGTGCAGTGTCTGCGCGTTGTCTGCGGGTCTCGTTGATGCCTGCGATTGCGCTCATCAGGGATGCCGATCACTCAGCCGCCGAGGGCCGACTGCCCAGTGCTACCGCACAGCACCAACCACTGACCTCAGGTCCAGAGGGCTATCCGGCGACGCGCTCCGACACGCGGCAGTAGGGCAGGTCCGTGACGGGCAAGCCGTCGAAGAAACGGACCATGAGGTCGACGAGTTCCGCGGCGCGTTGCAGGTGCAACAGATGGTCGGCGTTGCGTACCACGGTGAACCAACTGTCCGCGCACGTCGCCGCCAGTTCGCGGCACATGTCCGGTGTGGTGAAGTCGTCATACTCCCCGGTGGTCACCAGGATCGGTTGCCGGGGCGGTGATGTGAGAGGCCGGTCCGTGAGGCTATGTCCGTTTCGGAGTG
>NZ_BAAALT010000283.1:0-32605 GCF_039528515.1 Luedemannella flava | reverse complement strand
GTCGTCGCGACCGCCGAGCCGCCGGGCCGCGGCGGCCGCCTCGGGCGACGCGGTGACCGCGCCGATGCAGGGAACCATCGTCAAGATCGCGGTTGTGGACGGTCAGACCGTCGCCGAAGGCGATCTCCTGGTCGTCCTGGAGGCGATGAAGATGGAACAAACGATCACCGCGCACAAGGCTGGCGCGGTCGTCGGCCTCAGCGCCGAGATTGGTCACGTGGTGACCAGCGGAACCGCTATCTGCGAGATCAAAGCCCTGTCGTAGCTCCGATCGGAGAAAGGGACGATGAGAATGCACAGCACGTTGATCGTGGCCCGGATGGAACCAGGTTCCAGCGCCGACGTCGCCGCGCTCTTCGGCAGGTTCGACGAGACCGAGATGCCGCACCGCATGGGCACCCGGCGGCGTCAGCTGTTCATGTACCGGGGGCTCTACTTCCACCTCCAGGACTTCGATACCGACAACGGTGGGGAGCTCATCGAGGCGGCGAAGACCGACCCGCGGTTCGTCGCCATCAGCGAGGACCTGAAGCCGTACATCGAGGCCTACGACCCGTTGACCTGGCGGTCCCCGGCGGACGCGATGGCGACCAGGTTCTACCGGTGGGAAGCGTCCGCGTGACCGGGCGCAGGGTGGTCATCACCGGGGTCGAGGTGCTCGCGCCCGGCGGTACGGGCACGAAGGCGTTCTGGGAGCTGCTCGCGGACGGGCGCACGGCGACGCGTCGGATCAGTTTCTTCGACCCGAGCCCGTTCCGGTCGAGGGTGGCTGCGGAGATCAATTTCTCGCCGGAGGAGCACGGGCTGAGCCCGCAGGAGACCCGGCGGATGGACCGGGCGGCGCAGTTCGCCGTGGTGGCCGCGCGGGGCGCGGTCGCGGACAGCGGAATCGAGATCGACGAGTTCGATCCGTACCGGGTCGGGGTCACCGTCGGCAGCGCGGTCGGCGCGACCATGGGCCTGGACGAGGAGTACCGGGTGGTCAGCGACGGCGGCCGGCTGCACCTGGTGGACCACGGGTACGCCGTCCCGCACCTCTACAACTACCTGGTCCCGAGCTCGTTCGCGGCCGAGGTGGCGTGGACGGTCGGCGCCCAGGGGCCGACCGGGGTGGTCTCCACCGGCTGCACCTCCGGCATCGACTCGGTCGGCTACGCGGCGGACCTGATCCGGGAGGGCTCGGTCGACGTCATGGTCGCCGGCTCGTCGGACGCGCCGATCTCCCCCATCACCATGGCCTGCTTCGACGCGATCAAGGCGACGACGCCCCGGCACGACGACCCGCCGACCGCGTCCCGGCCGTTCGACGGCAGTCGCAACGGCTTCGTGCTGGGCGAGGGGGCGGCCGTGTTCGTCCTGGAGGAGCTGGACGGGGCGGTGCGCCGGGGTGCGCACATCTACGCGGAGATCGCCGGGTACGCCACCCGCAGCAACGCGTACCACATGACCGGTCTGCGCCCCGACGGGCTGGAGATGGCCGAAGCGATCCGGGTCGCGCTGGACGAGGCCCGGATGAACGGCGACGAGATCGACTACATCAACGCGCACGGCTCCGGCACGAAGCAGAACGACCGGCATGAGACCGCGGCCTTCAAGCACAGCCTCGGCGACCACGCCTACCGCACTCCCGTCAGCTCGATCAAGTCCATGGTCGGCCACTCCCTCGGCGCGATCGGGTCGATCGAGATCGCCGCCTCGATCCTGGCGATGAAGCACAACGTGGTTCCCCCCACCGCCAACCTGCACACCCCGGACCCCGAATGCGATCTCGACTACGTGCCTTTGCATGCCCGGGACCACGTCACCGATGCGGTGCTCACCGTCGGGAGCGGATTTGGAGGTTTCCAGAGCGCGATGGTGCTCGCCCGATCCGACAGGAGAGTCGCATGACCGCAGCCGTGGTGGTGACGGGCCTGGGCGTCGCCGCCCCGAACGGTCTCGGGACCCGCGCCTACTGGGCCGCCACCCGCGCCGGGAAGAGCGGGATCGCCCGGATCACCCGGTTCACCCCGGACCAGTACCCGGCCCGGCTGGCCGGTGAGGTTCCCGGGTTCGTGGCCGAGGAACAGCTGCCCAGCCGACTGCTGCCGCAGACCGACCGGATGACCCAGCTCGCCCTGGTCGCCGCCGACTGGGCGTTGGACGACGCGGGCATCCGGCCGCAGGACCTGTCCGCGTTCGACATGGGCGTGATCACCGCGAGCTTCTCCGGCGGCTTCGAGTTCGGCCAGGGCGAACTGGCGAACCTGTGGGGCAAGGGCAGCCAGTACGTCAGCGCGTACCAGTCCTTCGCCTGGTTCTATGCCGTCAACAGTGGCCAGATCTCGATCCGTAACGGCATGAAGGGCCCCAGCGGGGTGGTGGTGGCCGACCAGGCGGGCGGCCTCGACGCGGTCGCCCAGGCCCGGCGCCAGATCCGCAAGGGCACGAACCTGATCGTCTCCGGCGCGGTGGACGCCACCATCTGCCCGTGGGGCTGGGTGGCCCTGCAGTCCAGCAACCGGCTGAGCACCTGCGAGGAACCGGCACTCGCGTACCGACCGTTCGACGAGGGGGCCAGGGGCCACGTGCCCGGCGAGGGCGGCGCGATCCTGATCCTGGAGTCCGCGTCGGCCGCGCGCGCCCGGGGCGCCCGGGTGTACGGCGAGATCGCCGGGTACGGCGCGACCTTCGATCCGCGCCCCGGCTCCGGTGGGGAACCCGCGCTCCGGGCCGCGATCGAACTCGCGCTGGTCGACGCGGGGGTTGCCGCGGCCGAGGTGGACGTGGTGTTCGCCGATGCCGCCGGTGAGCCCGAGCTGGACCGGGCGGAGGCGGACGCCCTCGCCGCGGTCTTCGGGCCGCGGGCGGTGCCCGTCACCGCGCCCAAGACCATGACCGGCCGGCTCTACTCCGGTGCCGCCCCGCTCGACCTGGCGGCGGCGTTCCTGGCCATGGAGGAAGGGCTGATCCCGCCGACAGTCAACGTCGACCCGGTCGCGGAGTACCAACTCGACCTGGTGGTGTCCGCGCCCCGGCCCGCGGAGCTACGCACCGCGCTGGTCGTGGCGCGGGGTCACGGCGGGTTCAACTCCGCGATGGTGGTCCGCTCCGACCGCGCCGAGTGACACGTGCCGTAGCACCACGAGTGAACCCATCGGAAGGAAGAGACAGATGTCCGAACTGCTCACCCTGACCCAGCTGAAGCAGATCCTGCGCGAGGTCGCCGGCGCGGATGAGGGAGTCAACCTCGACGCCGACATTCTCGACACCAGCTTCCAGGAGCTCGGGTACGACTCGCTCGCCCTGCTGGAGGCGGGCAGCCGGATCGAGCGCGAGTACGCGGTGTCCCTGGACGACTCGACCATCACCGACGTGACCACCCCCCGGGCGCTGCTCGACGTGGTCAACGCCGCCCTGACCCGGGCCTGACGGAAGGAACGCATGATGACGGCACAGGAACAGCGGGTGGCCGTGGTCACCGGCGCGACCAGCGGGATCGGACTCGCGGTCGCCCGGCTGCTGGCCAGCCAGAACCACCAGGTGTTCATCGGGGCGCGCACCCCCGAGTCGGTGACCTCGACGGTCAAGCAGCTCCGCGAGGACGGCCTGGACGTCGACGGCGCCCCGGTCGACGTCCGTTCGGCCGACGCGGTCCGGGACTTCGTCGCCGCGGCGGTGACCCGCTTCGGCACGATCGACGTACTGGTCAACAACGCCGGACGCAGCGGTGGCGGGGTGACCGCGGACATCGAGGAAGAACTCTGGTCCGACGTGATCGAGACCAACCTGAACAGCGTTTTCCGGGTCACGCGCGAGGTGCTCAACGCCGGTGGCATGCGGCACAAGGACCGGGGCCGGATCATCAACATCGCCTCGACCGCGGGCAAGCAGGGCGTGATCCTGGGCGCGCCGTACTCCGCGTCCAAGCACGGGGTGGTCGGCTTCACCAAGGCGCTCGGCAACGAACTGGCCCCCACTGGCATCACGGTCAACGCGGTCTGCCCCGGGTACGTGGAAACGCCCATGGCGCAGCGGGTCCGGCAGGGGTACGCCGCCGCGTACGAGACCACCGAGGACGCGATCCTCACCAAGTTCCAGGCGAAGATCCCGCTCGGTCGCTACTCCACCCCGGAGGAGGTCGCCGGCCTGGTCGGCTACCTGGCCTCGGACAGCGCCGCCTCCATCACCTCGCAGGCGCTGAACGTCTGCGGCGGTCTCGGCAATTTCTGATCCCGTACAAGAGGAGCCTGACATGTCGCAGTCCACCCCGCGCGAGGTAGAGCACGACATCACCATCGCCGCCCCGGCGGAGGCGGTGTACCGGCTGATCGCCGAGGTCGGGAACTGGCCCCAGGTGTTCCCGCCGACCATCTTCGTGGACCACGTCGAGCGGACGCCGCGCAGTGAACGGATCCGGATCTGGGCCACCGCGAAGGGCGAGGCGAAGAACTGGACCTCCCGCCGCGAGCTCGACCCGGACGCCCTGCGGATCACCTTCCGCCAGGAGGTCTCCGCCCATCCGATCGCGGCGATGGGTGGCGCCTGGCACTTCGAGCCGGTGTCGGAGAACGAGACGAAGGTCCGACTGTTGCACGACTACCGGGCGGTCGACGACGACCCGGAGCACCTGGCCTGGATCGACGAGGCGGTGGACCGCAACTCGCGGTCCGAACTGGACGCCCTCAAGCGGATCGTGGAGGCCGCGGCGGCCACCGCGGAGCTGACCTTCGAGTTCACCGACACGGTCCAGATCAACGGGTCCGCGAAGGACGTGTACGACTTCATCAACGACGCCCACCTGTGGGCCGAGCGGCTGCCGCACGTGGCCATGGTGGAACTCACCGAGGACGTACCCGGCCTGCAGACCCTGGAGATGGACACCCGGACCAAGGACGGCTCGACCCACCGCACCAAGTCCTACCGGGTCACGTTCCCGCACCAGCGGATCGCGTACAAGCAGATCACGCTGCCCGCGCTGATGACCGTGCACACCGGCGTGTGGACGTTCACCGAGAACGAGGCGGGGGTGGCCGCGTCCTCGCAGCACACCGTGGTGCTCAACCCGGACAACATCGCCGGCGTTCTCGGCCCGGCGGCCGGGATCCCGCAGGCCCGCACGTACGTCCAGAACGCGCTGAGCACCAACAGCCGGGCCACCCTGGGCTACGCCAAGGACTACGCCGAGCGGAACCGCTGAGGCCATGGACACCCGGATCGTCGTCGTCGGGGCCGGACCCGTCGGGCTGATGCTCGCCGGTGAGCTGCGCCTCGGCGGTGCCGAGGTGATCGTGCTGGAACGTCGGGAGCGACCGACGACCGAGTCGCGGGCCTCGACGCTGCACGCCCGCACCATGGAGATCCTGGCCAGCCGGGGCCTGCGGGCGATGTTCGGCGATCTGCCGCACGAGCCGCGCGGGCACTTCGGTGGCATCCCGATGGATCTCACGCTGCCCAGCCGATTCTCGGGGCAATGGAAGGTGCCGCAGACCCGGACCGAGGAGCTGCTCGGCCGGTGGGCGGTCGACCTGGGCGCTGACGTGCGCCGGGGCTGGGCGGTGCGGGCGGTCACCGACGACGGTGGCCAGGTCACGGTCGAGGCGGACACCCCGACCGGGGTCCGCACCGTGCGCGCCGCCTACCTGGTCGCCTGCGACGGACAGGACAGCACGGTGCGGAAGCTGACCGGCGCCGAGTTCCCGGGCTGGCCCGCGACCCGCGAACTGCTCCGTGCGGACGTACGCGGCCTGGATATCCGCAACCGCCGGTTCGAGCGACTGGACCGGGGGATGGCGGTGGCCGCGCGTAATCCGCAGGGCGTCACCCGGGTGATGGTGCACGAGTACGGCCGCGAGGTCCCCGACCGCTCGGCGGAACCGGACTTCGCCGAGGTCTCGGACGTGTGGAAGCGGGTCACCGGGGAGGACATCAGCGCCGGCGAACCGATCTGGGTCAACACGTTCGACGACGCCAACCAGCAGCTCACCTCGTACCGCCACGGTCGGGTGCTGTTCGCGGGTGACGCCGCCCACGTGCAGATGCCGATCGGCGGGCAGGCGCTGAACCTGGGTCTTCAGGACGCGGTCAACCTCGGTTGGAAGCTCGCCGCGCAGGCGCGGGGGACCGCGCCCGAAGGGCTGCTCGACACGTACCACGACGAGCGGCACGCGGTCGGCCGGCGGGTGCTGGCCAACATCCGGACCCAGGCGAAGCTGCTGCTCGACGACGCCTCGGTCGAACCGGTGCGGGCCCTGCTCGCCGAGCTGGTGCCGGCGGAACACAACCGTGCGCTGCTGGCCGGAATGATCAGCGGGCTGGACGTGCGGTACCCCGGGGGCCCGGAGGACCACCCCGCCGTGGGTACCCGGGTGATCGATCTGGATCAGCGGGACGGCCAGGGGCTGCTGGCGGTGCCCGGCAGATCCTTCGCCCGGCTCGCCCGTCCGTGGGCGGGTCGGGTGCGCCCGGTGTCGACACCGCCGCTGATCGCTCACGGGGACGCCGTGCTGATCCGCCCGGATGGCCACATCGCCTGGGTCGGCTCGGCGCCACACCGGGCACGGGCAGCGCTCACGCGTTGGTTCGGCCCACCCGCCGCGATGGCGGACAACGACAATCCGGAGAAGGGACACCCCAGTGGACACTGAGGTAATCATCGTCGGCGCCGGACCCACCGGCCTGATGCTCGCGGGGGAACTGCGCCTCGGCGGGGTCGAGGTCGTCGTGGTGGACAAGCTCGCGGCGCCGACCGGCCAGTCCCGTGGTCTGGGCTTCACCGCCCGCACCATGGAGACCTTCGACCAGCGGGGCATCCTGCCCCTGTTCGGTCCGCTGGAGACCAGCCCGATGGGCCACTTCGGCGGGATCCAGTTCGACTACAGCGTGTTGGAGGACGGCCACTTCGGCGCCCGGGGCATCCCGCAGTCGCAGACCGAGGCGGTGCTGGAGCAGTGGGCCACCGGCAAGGGCGCGCAGCTGCGCCGCAGTTGGGAGCTGCTGGGCCTGGTCGACGAGGGGGACGGGGTCCGGGCCACCTTCACCACCCCGGACGGTGAGCGGGAACTGCGGGCCGCGTTCCTGGTCGGCTGCGACGGCGGGCAGAGCACGGTCCGCCGGCTGGCCGGGTTCGAGTTCCCGGGTACCCCGGCGACCCGGGGCATGTACCTGGCCGATGTTGTCGGGTGTGGGCTCAAGCCCCGCTTCCTGGGCGAGAAGCTGCAGGGCGGCATGGTGATGGCCGCCCCGCTGGGCCCGCAGGTGGACCGGATCATCGTCTGCGAGCACGGGACCCCGGCCGGCGACCGGGGCCAGGAGACCACGTTCGAGGAGGTGGCGGACGCCTGGGAGCGGATCACCGGAGAGTCGATCAGGCACGGTTCCGCGGACTGGGTCAGCTCCTTCACCGACGCCACCCGGCAGGCCAGTGAGTACCGGCGCGGCCGGGTCCTCCTCGCCGGGGACGCGGCGCACATCCACCTACCGGCCGGTGGGCAGGGGCTGAGCACCGGTGTGCTGGACGCGGTCAACCTGGGCTGGAAGCTGGCCGCGACCGTGCGCGGCTGGGCCCCGGAGGGCCTGCTGGACACGTACCACGCCGAACGGCACCCGGCCGGCGTCCGCCTGCTGATGAACACCCGCGCCCAGGGCATGATCTTCCTCGGTGGCGAGGAGGCGGACCCGCTGCGCGAACTGTTCACCGAGCTGATCGCGAACGACGACAACAAGCGCCACCTCGCCGGCATCGTCAGCGGCCTGGACATCCGGTACGACCTGGGCGACGGGGACCACCCGCTGCTCGGCAGGCGGATCCCGCCGCGCAGGCTGACCACCGCCGACGGCGAGACCAGCACCCAGGAACTGCTGCACGACGGCAAGGGCGTGCTCCTCGACCTGACCGACGACCCGGGCGTGCGGGCGGTCGCGGCCGGCTGGCCGGACCGGGTGATCGTCGCCACCGGCCGGGAGAGCGGCACGTCGTCGCTCGGCGGCGGCGCCCTGCTGGTCCGTCCTGACGGGTATGTGGCCTGGGCCGGCGACGAACCGAAGGACCTCGACGTCGAGTTGCGCCGTTGGTTCGGCAACCCCGTGGACGTCGGGTCGTGAGGTCACGATGACCACGGCGGTCGCCACCGCGGTCCGGGTCCGGCCGATCACCCTCAACGCTGCCGGGATCACCCTGTCGGCGCTGCTGGGCACACCGGCCGGCCCGGCACGCGGGACGATCCTGGCGTTGCACGGCGCGGGGATGAGCGCGGCGTACTTCCACGGGCTGGCCGACCCGGGCACCTCCCTGCTCCGCCTCGGGGCGCAGCTGGGCATGACCGTGCTCGCGCTCGACCGGCCCGGGTACGGGCACTCCGCCGCGCACCTGCCGGACGGGCAGTACCTGGCGGACCAGGCCGCGACGGTGGCGGCCGCGGTGCGGGACTTCGCCGACCGGTACCCGGTCGGGGCGGGTCTGGTCGTGCTGGGGCACTCGTTCGGCGGCAAGGTGGCCCTGACCCTGGCCGGCGGCGGCGCGGTGCCGGACCTGCTCGGCCTGGACATCTCCGGCTGCGGCCACCGCTACGCGGTGCCGGACGCGGACCTGCCCGGCGCGGGCGCCGGCCGGACCAGGGTCGCCAGCTGGGGACCGCTGGGGCTGTACCCGCCGAGCACGTTCCGCGAGAGCAGGACCGTGGTCGCGCCGCTGCCCGCCCGGGAGACGGAGGAGGCGGGCCGTTGGCCGCGGACCTTCCGGGAGCTGGCCCCGGCGGTCCGCGTGCCGGTCCGGTTCACGTTCGCGGAGTACGAGCCGTGGTGGCGGCACGACCCGGAGACCCTGGCCGACCTGCGGTCCCACCTGGGGGCGGCGCCCCGGGTGAGCACCGAGCGGCAGGTGCACGCGGGCCACAACATCAGCCTCGGCCGGACGGCCCGCTCCTACCACCTGCGGGTCATCGGATTCGTCGAGGAACTCATCGCGGTGAGGGGGATATGAGGTGAACCATCTCGCGGACACGAAGGACCGGCTCGCCGAACTGAGGGAGGTCAAGCGGCTGGTGTCCGCCGGACCGGACCCGGCCGCGACCGAGCGGCAGCACGCCAGGGGGAAGCTGACCGCCCGCGAGCGGATCGACCTGCTGATGGACAAGGACTCCTTCAGCGAGGTGGAACCGCTGCGGCGGCACCGGGCCACCGGGTTCGGGCTGGAGGACCGGCGTCCGTACACCGACGGGGTCATCACCGGCTGGGGCACGGTGTACGGCCGGACCGTGTTCGTCTACGCGCACGACTTCCGCATCTTCGGCGGTGCGCTGGGTGAGGCACACGCGCAGAAGATTCACAAGATCATGGATATGGCGATCGCCGCCGGGGCTCCGCTCGTCTCGTTGAACGACGGCGCGGGCGCCCGGATCCAGGAGGGCGTGGTGGCCCTCGCCGGGTACGGCGGGATCTTCCAGCGCAACACCCGGGCCTCCGGGGTGATCCCGCAGATCAGCGTGATGCTCGGCCCGTGCGCCGGGGGCGCGGCGTACTCGCCCGCGCTCACCGACTTCGTGTTCATGGTGCGGGACACCGCGCAGATGTTCATCACCGGCCCGGACGTGGTCGCCGCGGTGACCGGCGAGCGGGTCAGCCAGAACGCGCTCGGCGGGGCCGACGTGCACGGCGAGGTGTCGGGCGTGGCCCATTTCGTGCACGACGACGAGCGGGCCTGTCTGGAGGACGTCCGCTTCCTGCTGTCAATGCTGCCGCTGAACAACCGGGAGACGGCGCCGGCGGAGGCGACCGACGACCCGGCGGACCGGCGGTGCGACCGGCTGGTCGATCTCGTGCCGACCGACGGCTCCCGTCCGTACGACATGCGTGACGTGATCGAGGAGCTCAGCGACGCCGGGCACCTGCTGGAGGTGCACGAACGGTGGGCGACCAACGTGGTGGTCGCCCTGGGCCGGCTGGACGGGCAGGTGGTCGGCTTCGTCGCGAACCAGCCGCAGGCGCTGGCCGGCGTGCTGGACATCCGGGCCAGCGAGAAGGCGGCCCGGTTCGTGCAGTTCTGCGACGCGTTCAACATTCCGCTGGTCACGCTGTTGGACGTGCCGGGCTTCCTGCCCGGAGTGGATCAGGAGCACGGCGGGATCATCCGGCACGGGGCGAAGCTGCTCTACGCGTACTGCAACGCCACCGTGCCACGGATCTCCCTGGTGCTGCGCAAGGCGTACGGCGGCGCGTACATCGTGATGGACTCGCGCAGCGTCGGGGCGGACCTCTCGTACGCCTGGCCCTCGAACGAGATCGCGGTGATGGGTGCCGAGGGCGCCGCGAACGTCATCTTCCGCCGGCAGATCGCCGCCGCCGAGGATCCGCAGGCGACGTACGCCCAGCTGGTGCGGGAGTACAAAGAGGAACTCATGCATCCGTACTACGCGGCGGAGCGGGGCCTGATCGACGACGTGATCGATCCGGCGGAGACCCGGATCGTGCTGATCCGGGCGTTGCGGATGCTGACCACGAAGCACGCCGAACTGCCTGCCCGCAAGCACGGCAACCCACCTCAGTAGGAGGCCTTCCGTGGACACGCTGTACCGGATCATCGACGCCGAGCTCGCGCCGGACGAGCTGGCGGCCCTGACCGTGGTGCTGATGGCGCGGGCCGCGATCGGCGACGACCGCCACCCTCCGCGTCACCGGCGCCGGACCCGGATCCACTGGCGCCGTCTCGGACCGGGCGGCGAGTACCGCAGTCCGGTGAGCTGGCGCTGACCAGGACCACAACGAAAGGCGACATAGTGCGACGTTTGTTTACCTCCGAGTCGGTCACCGAGGGCCACCCGGACAAGATCGCTGACCAGATCAGCGACGCCATCCTCGACGCGCTGCTGGCCCAGGATCCACGCAGCCGGGTGGCGGTGGAGACGCTGATCACCACCGGGCAGGTGCACGTCGCCGGCGAGGTGACCACCACGGCGTACGTGGACATCCCGACCATCGTCCGGGAGACCATCCTCGACATCGGGTACGACTCGTCGACGAAGGGCTTCGACGGGGCGTCCTGCGGGGTGAGCGTCTCGATCGGCTCGCAGTCGCCGGACATCGCCCGGGGCGTGGACAGCGCGATCGAGCTGCGGGCGGAGGGCTCGGCGAGCGAGTTCGACGTCCAGGGCGCGGGTGACCAGGGCATGATGTTCGGGTTCGCCTGCTCCGAGACGCCGGAGCTGATGCCGCTGCCGATCGCCCTGGCCCACCGGCTGGCCCGCCGGCTCTCCTCCGTCCGCAAGGAGGGCGCGATGCCCTACCTGCGGCCGGACGGCAAGACCCAGGTCACCGTCGAGTACGACGGCCTGCGCCCGGTTCGGCTGAACACGGTGGTGGTCTCCAGCCAGCACGCCGGCGACGTCTCGCTGGAGACCCTGCTCACCCCGGACGTGCGGGAACAGGTGGTGGAACCGGAGCTGGCGGAGCTCGACCTCGCCTCGGACGGGTACCGGCTGCTGGTGAACCCGACCGGCCGGTTCGAGATCGGTGGCCCGATGGGCGACGCCGGGCTGACCGGCCGGAAGATCATTGTGGACTCGTACGGCGGGTACGCCAGGCACGGCGGCGGCGCGTTCTCCGGCAAGGACCCGTCGAAGGTCGACCGGTCCGGCGCGTACGCGATGCGGTGGGTGGCGAAGAACGTCGTCGCGGCCGGGCTGGCGGAGCGCTGCGAGGTGCAGGTCGCGTACGCGATCGGCATGGCCCACCCGGTGAGCCTGTTCGTGGAGACCTTCGGCACCGAGAAGGCCCCCGTGGACGAGATCGAGCGAGCGATCAGGCAGGTCTTCGACCTGCGCCCCGCCGCGCTCATCCGGGATCTGGGCCTGCTCCGGCCGATCTACCGGCAGACCGCGGCGTACGGCCATTTCGGGCGCGACCTGCCGGACCTGAGCTGGGAACGTACCGACCGCGCGGAGGACCTCAAGTCCGTGATCGGGTAGGCGAACGGGCGTGCGGCGCGTGCCTGCCCGCCGCACGCCCGTCCCGCCGCGACGCCCGATGGCAAGCCACCTTTCGGTGGTCATCGATGTTCGCCGTTCGGCCGTTGTGGTGGTCGGCGGAAGCTGTGACGCTGTGCGCGCATAGATGACGGTCACGGCTTGGAGGGTGTGCGATGGCGGAGGGCCCGCGTTGGAACTGGGAAGACCCGCAGGAGCTGTCGACGACGGTCGACTCCTTCACCGCCGATCTCGCCCGCTGCGAGAAGCTCGAACTGGTCGCCGAGGCGCCGGTGTTCACCCGCCAGTTGCTGGCGGAGCTGGGCATCAGCGGCGTCGAGTTCGCCGCCTTCAGGACCGAGCACCCCGAGGGCCTGGGCAGCGACCTGGTGGGGCCGCACACCGACGACGCGACGACGCGGCGGGGCGGCATCTACCGGGTCGACGGCACCGCGTACTTCGCCGAGATGGACATCTCGGAGCCGTTGCCGTTCGCCGACGGGGCCGTGGACTGGGTGTACGCCGAGCACCTCATCGAGCACGTGTCGCTGACCGTCGGCATCGCCTGGCTCGCCGAGGTGCGTCGCGTCCTCGCGCCCGGCGGACTGCTCCGCCTGACCACCCCGGACCTGCGGGTGTACGCGGAGAGCTACGTCAACGGCGACAAGTTCTTCGGCAGGCACCGCCGCCGGATGGGGCTCGCCCTGCGGGGCATCGCGCCGGACATGCCGGCGCGCGGCGCGTTCATGTTCAACCAGCTCTTCTATGTGTACGGCCACCGGTGGATCTACGACCTGGAGGAGTTGCGGCACGCCCTGACCGAGGCCGGGTTCGACCCCGGGGCCATCGTCGTGCGCGCCTTCCGGGAGGGCGCGCGGCCCGACGTCGCCAACCTCGACCAGGTGATGCGCAACGACGAGTCCATCTACCTCGAGGTCACCGCCTGAGCGAAGCGGACCATGTTGCCGGCCGGGTCGCGGAACGCGCAGTCGCGCACGCCGTACGGCATGTCGATCGGCTCCTGCATCACCTCGGCGCCGGACTCGCGGATCCGCTCGAACAGGTCGTCCACGTTGTCGGTGGTGAAGACCAGCCCGGACAGCGACCCCTTGGCCAGCAGCGAACGCAGGTTCCGCGCGTCCTCCGGCGGCCGGCCGACGCCGACGGACTGCAGGACGATGCCCAGCTCCGGCTGGTCGGCGGGACCGACGGTCACCCAGCGGCCGTACTCGGTGTCGACGTCGTTGCGGACCTCAAGGCCGAGCGCGTCGCGGTAGAAGGCCAGCGCGGCCTCGTGGTCGTCCACTTCGAGAAAGGTGTGCTGCAGCGACAGGTTCATGCCCTCACGCTAGGCGGTGCGACCGACCTGCGCTTCCTCGTTCGTGCTCGGCCGCCGGACCGGCCGGGTGATGACCTTGGCCCAGCAGGCCGGGACGGGCGCGAGCGCCGCGTGGTCGCGGGCCCGGTAGGCGCTCGGGCTCTCGCCGACCAGCTCGGTGAAGCGGGAGCTGAACGAGCCGAGCGAGGTGCACCCGACCGCCATGCAGACCTCGGTCACGCTCAGGTCGCCCCGGCGCAGCAGCGCCTTGGCCCGCTCGATCCGGCGGGTCATCAGGTAGCTGTAGGGCGTCTCCCCGTACGCCGCGCGGAACTGACGCGAGAAGTGCGCGGGGGACATCAGCGCCGCCCGCGCCATCGCCGGCACGTCGAGCGGGCGCGTGTACTCCCGGTCCATCAGGTCGCGGGCTCTGCGCAGGTAGACCAGTTCCTCAGGCGTCACAAGACCAGCATCGCACGCCCGGCGCGCCGTAGAGTCGGAGTGTGAACCGGCGCCAGATCATCATCGCCGGTGGGCTCCTCGTCGCCGTCGTCGAGTTGATCGTGAGCATCTGGTGGCCGGTGCCGGTGTATCTCGGTGGCTTCGGGGTCGTCGTGCTCCTGTTCATCTTCGGGATCGTGGCGGCCTGGCGACGGAACGGCCGGCCACCGGCGACCTTTCTCATCGACGAGCGGCCCCCCGCCTTCCGTACCCCGGTGTATGCCAACGGTCTGCTCCTGGGCCTGGCGGCGCTGCAGTTCCTGGTGATCTTCCTGGCGGGGATCAGGGAGGGCTGGGTCTCCGCCCTCGGTGTGTTGATCTTCGGCGGACTGCTTGTCGGGCACTGGCGGACCTTGTGGTGCGGCACGGGCCTGACGCTGCGCCCGGACGGGATCGAGGCCGCCAAGTCGGCCGGCACGATGACGATCCCCTGGGCGGCGCTCGGGATCACGCAGCCGGGTCGTGGCGACGCGTGGTGGCAGATCAAGCTGGCGTACGTCCGACCCCACCTGGTGACCACGACCGGTTGGATCTCGGTGCGCGACGTGGTCGTCTTCGAGGGCGTCGACCCGGACCTCGTGGCGAAGGCGATCGCCACGTACGCGGCCGAGCCGGACCGCCGCGCCGCGATCGGCACCCGCGAGGAGCTCGACCGTCTGCGGGAGGGCCTGCCCACGCCGCTGCGCGGGATCCGCGAGCCCGTCGAGCCGGCGTCGGTCCGGACGACCGTGCAGCGGGTCGTCCTCGGCGTGGTCCTGCTGGCCGTCAGCGGCCTCGTCGGGTTCGGTGGCGACGAGGGCTGGCGGATGCTCGTGCTGCCGCTGAGCTGGATCGGCGCCCGGCGCCTGTATCTGGCCTATGCCGGCTGGCGGGCGAGCCGCCGGGAGAGCTCGTGAA
Source organism: Luedemannella flava (assembly GCF_039528515.1). Classification (NCBI taxonomy): domain Bacteria; kingdom Bacillati; phylum Actinomycetota; class Actinomycetes; order Micromonosporales; family Micromonosporaceae; genus Luedemannella; species Luedemannella flava. The sequence continues at coordinate 17,953 of NZ_BAAALT010000283.1, read as the reverse complement.
CGCGGCTGGTGCGCCGGAGCGCACCAGCCGCGATCGGGTCAGGACTGGGTGATGGTGACGTCGTCCACGCCGGCCTCGACGAGGCTGGCGCCGGAGGCGTCGGCCGCCTCGATGAGGATCCGGACGGACTGCCCCGCGTACGCGGAGACGCTCCACGAGCCCTGCGCCCAGGAGCCGTTGCGGTTGGCCGCGGCCCCCGCCTGGGTGAACAGGGCCGTCGTACCGCCGCTGTGCACGATCGAGACGCGGAGGAAGTCGGCCGTCGAGCTGTTGGACCCGTGTGCCAGGTACCACGACAGGTTCAGGTTCAGGGTGCCGCTGCCCGGCAGGGTGATCGCGGGCGAGCGGACCGAGGTCGTGCCGCCGTCGATGTCGTGGTCGCCGGCCGCGGACCCGGCGAGCGGGCCGGTGGACAGGTCGTACGAGCCGGAGACGGTGGTGCCGAGCTGCTTGGCGCCGCTGGACGTGGTGTCCGCCGGGTTGGCGCGCTCCCACGCGCCGGTGGTCGCGGTGTCCGTGCCGCTGGCGTTGGTGGTCCAGCCCGTGGCGGCCTCGAACGTGTCCGACCAGACGACCGTGGCGGGGGTGCCGGTGGCGAGCGTCCAGAGGGCGTACGCGGCCGCGTCGCCGGACCGGTTGACCACGGTGTCGGAGACGTTGCCCGGGTAGGTGTCGCACGCGCGGTGGTAGCAGGGGTCGAACGCGGTGGCCGTACCGCCCCACTTGCTGACCTGCGAGGACGTCTTGACCCGCGAGGCGCCGGCGGCGACGCCGGAGGTCTGCACGCCGATGGCGTTGAACGAGGCGTCGTCGGAGCGGCCGGCGCCCTCGGTGTTCTCCTCGGTCGGCACGCCGATCGAGTCGTAGTACGCCTTCAGGACCAGGCCGATGCTCGACGTGATGCGGTTGATGAAGTAACCGCCGTTGATGGAGCCCACCATGTCGAAGTTGAAGTAGCCCTTGATTCTGGAGCGGTCGGCGCTGGACAGGCTGTTGGCGTAGTACTCCGAGCCGTTGAGCCCCTGCTCCTCGTCGGTCCAGAAGCCGAACCGGACGTGGTTGCGCAGCGTCGGGTTGGTCCTGGCGAGGGTGAGGGCGAGTTCGAGGACGGTGGCTGTGCCGGACGCGTTGTCGTTGATGCCCGGGCCGGCCGACACGCTGTCGAGGTGCGCGCCGAACATGTAGACGTTGTTCGTGTCACCGCCGGGCCAGTCGGCGATCACGTTCGGGCCGGCGCCGGAGGTGCAGCCGGAGGCGCAGGTCTGCCGCACGACCGTGTAGCCGGCGGCCGTCAGCTGGTTGACCACGTAGTTGACCGACGCCGTGTAGCCGGCGGTGGTGGAGCGCCGGGTGCCGCCGTTGGCCGTCGCGATGCTCTGGAACTGCTGCATGTGCGCTTTCTGGTTGGCGAGCGACACGTCTGGGATGGCCAGCGCGGCGAGCGCCGGTGCGGCGGTGGCGGTCGCGGGTACGACCAGGGTCGCAACGGCGGTCAGGGTGATGGCCGCCAGGCTGCGCAGGATCGAGGGATGTCTCAACGCCATGCTCCTCTGTGGTGGGTTGCGCCGGGGGTTGTCGGCTGCCCGTCACGATAGGCATCGCGTTGACTACTGTGAATATAGAGAAAACCCTTGTGAGTACGCCGGACGGCGCCGGCCGCGGTGTCTCATCCAGGTGGCGATCATGGCGGGGGTTCGGGGCGTCAAGATCTCTGATTTGTGTGTGCAGGGGTGTGGCTGGGCTGCGCTCTGGAACACGAGACGCGATCTTCAGACTGGCGCGGACCGCTTGAACGGGAGGCGTTGGTCACTTGATCTAGGTGGTGCGGGGTTCCTGCCGGTAGCCTGGTCAGCGCGAAGGGGAGTAGCTCCCAACGTGGCGGTCGACATACTGGCGTGATCCCGCGCCCGGCCGCCCGACCTCGCCGACCGGTGGTCGGCGGGGTGAGCGAGACCTTCGACTCAGGCAGGAATGCCGGGTCGAGGCTCTCGCGCGTCCGAACCCGGTGACCACACCCCGGGAGGACAAGGCATTCATGGACGGCTTCTGGACCGCGCTCGCGGTCAGCTTCGGCGTGATCTTCGTGGCGGAGCTGGGTGACAAGTCGCAGCTCATGGCGATGACGTTCGCGACCCGGTTCCGGGCGCTCACGGTGATCACGGGCATCACCATCGCGACCGCGCTCGTGCACCTCGTGTCGGTGGGCGCCGGCGTCTGGCTCGGCGCCACGATCCCCACCGGCCCGGTCAGCCTCATCGCCGGCCTGGCGTTCCTCATCTTCGCGGCCTGGACGCTGCGCGGCGACTCCCTCACCGAGGAGGAGAAGTCCAAGGCGCAGCGCAGCAGGGGCTCGGCGCTGCTCGCCGTCGGCGGCGCGTTCTTCCTCGCCGAGCTGGGCGACAAGACGATGCTCGCCACGATCACGCTCGCCACCCAGCACGGCTGGTTCGGCACGTGGATCGGCTCGACCGTCGGCATGGTCGCGGCGGACGCGCTCGCCATCGGCGTGGGCCGCCTGCTCGGCCGTCGACTGCCGGAAAAGGCCATCAGGTACGGCGCTGCCGCGCTCTTCGCGATCTTCGGTCTCTGGCTGATCGTGGAGGCGATCGCCGAGCTCGCGTGACGCCTGGCCGCTATTCGCCCGTCTGTCGGTGTGGCGCCGTCACCGGTTTGGACTCCGGCGACCCGTGCTGGCGCAGCACGATGCTGAGCACCACGAGGCAGCCGACCGCGAGAAACTCGCTCTGCCAGTTCTGCATGGACTGGAACCAGAAGTCCGGCGTGACCAGGAACCGCAGCGCGGTTATGGGCGGCGCGCCGCTCTCGAGGGCCTGCTCCTCGTTGTAGCTCGCCGTGCCCGTGAGCAGGTGCGCGACGAAGGCCAGGGCGAAGAACGCGAACAGCACGATGGACAGGCTGTTGCGGTAGATCACCTGGGCGGCGCCGTGCGCGCGGGACCAGAGCGGTGAGTCGACCGTGGCGTGCTCGGGCAGGTCCTCGGGCCGGTCGCGCTGGTCGGGCGGCTTCGACTCCGACGAGCCGCGCTGCACGAGGTACGCCGTCAACAGGATGTACGAGCCCATCTGGAGGAACTCGGACTCCCAGTTCTCGAACAGCGCCTCGCCGAAATGGCCGGTGCCGAGGTAGTGCCAGAAGCCGTCGGCCGGCAGCCCCGCCGCCACCAGCTGCTCGTTGCGGACCTGCCAGCCGAACACGGCCTGCAGCACGGCGAAGACGAGAAAGGCCCCGAACATCACCAGCGAGAGCGCGTTGAGCCTGGCGAACGTCTTCATGTTCATCTGGACCCCCGGAGTGGTCGTGCGACCGCTACCTACCCGGCCACCGCGCCGGTGAACCGGTGCGGTTAGGGCCGGATGAGCCGGGTAAGGGGCCGTCGTGACCACCAGCCGGACGGACGCGCCGGGGGCGGGGGAGTTCGTGCCCGCCCGGGCGGACCTCGATGATCTTCGCGAGGCGGCCCACGGCTGCCGGGGGTGTGACCTGTACCGGAACGCCACCCAGGTGGTCTTCTCGGTCGGGGCGGCGGACGCCGCTCTCGTGCTCGTGGGGGAGCAGCCCGGGGACGTGGAGGACCGGGAGGGCGAGCCGTTCGTCGGCCCGGCGGGCAACCTGCTGACCCGGGCGCTGGACGAGGCGGGCGTGGGCCGGGGGGCGGCCTACCTCACCAACGCGGTCAAGCACTTCCGGTTCCACGAGTCGCCGCGCGGCAAGCGGCGCATCCACGACAAACCCGACCGGGTGCAGATCGTGGCGTGCCGGCCGTGGCTCGTCGCCGAGTTCGCGCTGCTGCGCCCGCGCGTGGTGGTGGCGCTCGGCGCGACCGCCGCGGGCGCGCTCGTGGGCCCGGCGTTCCGGGTCACCCGTTCGCGCGGGGAACTTCTGCCGTGGCCGGCCAGCGCGCAGCATCCCGGGGACTTCCCGGAGCTGGACCCGCCCGCGCTGTTCCTCGCCACCGTGCACCCGTCCGCGGTGCTGCGCTCGGACGACCGCCAGGCCGCCTACCAGGCGTTCGCGGCCGACCTGGCCGTGGCGGCGAAGGCGGCCGCGTAGCGCTTGCGTGATGGCGCCAGATGTTCGAACATATGTTCGTGGACGCCGCGATCTTGCATGCTGACCTGGACGCTTTCTACGCGTCCGTCGAGCAGCGTGATCATCCGCGGCTGCGGGGGCGGCCGGTGATCGTCGGCGGCGGCGTCGTGCTCGCGTGCAGCTACGAGGCGAAGGCGCGCGGGGTCCGCACCGCCATGGGCGGGCGGCAGGCGCTGCGCCTGTGTCCCGACGCCGTCGTCGTCCAACCCCGGTTCTCCGAGTACGTCGCGGCGAGCCGTGCCGTCTTCGAGGTGTTCCGGGACACCACCCCGGTCGTCGAGGGCATCTCGATCGACGAGGCGTTCCTCGACGTCTCGGGCCTGCGTCGCATCGCCGGGCCACCGGTCGGGATCGCCGAGCGGTTGCGCCACGAGGTGCGCGAGCGGGTCGGCCTGCCGATCACCGTCGGGGTGGCCCGCACCAAGTTCCTCGCCAAGGTCGCCAGCCGGGTCGCCAAGCCCGACGGGCTGCTTCTCGTGCCGCCCGACGACGAGCTGGGGTTCCTGCACCCGCTGCCGGTCGAGCTGCTCTGGGGCGTCGGCCCGGTCACCTCCGGCAAGCTGCGCGAGCTGCGGATCACCACCGTGGGCCACGTCGCCCGGCTGGGCGAGGCGGCGCTCGTGTCGATCGTCGGCGAGGCCGCCGGCCGGCAGCTGCACGCGCTGGCCCACAACCAGGACCACCGGCGGGTCCAGGTGGGCAGGCGCCGCGGGTCGATCGGCGCCCAGCGCGCGCTGGGCTGGCGGCCGCACTCGCCCGAGGCCATCGACGCCGCCGCGGTCGCGCTGGTCGACCGGGTCACCCGCCGGATGCGCAAGGCGGGGCGCGTCGGGCGGACCGTCGTACTCAGGCTGCGTTTTGATGATCTTTCAAGGGCGACCCGGTCGCGGACCCTGCCCCGCGCGACCGACGGCACGCAGGCCATTCTCGGGGCGGTGCGCGGGCTGCTCGCGGCCGCGCAGCCGCTCATCGCGGAGCGCGGCATCACCCTGGTGGGGATCTCGGTCAGCAACTTCGACCAGCACGGCGGCGTGCAGCTGGAACTGCCGCTCGACGGGCATCCGCCGGTGGCCCTCGACGCCACCGTCGACGCGGTCCGCGACCGGTTCGGCACGACCGCGATCAACCGGGCCGGCCTGCTCCGCGACGACCCCGGCCTGGTCATGCCCATGCTCCCGGACTGACAGGCGCGCGACGAACAGGTCGTGAGTGGACAATCCCCCGCGTAGGGGTGTCCCAACGTGGGATGGCCCGATTTGGGGACGTCCACTACGCTCGGAGGCCGCTAGATCATGGTAGGCGTGGAAGGGCCACAGCATGCAGGTGAAGGACGTACTGACGGCGATCCTCCTGGGCGCGCTCATCGGGTTGCTCGGCAGGCTGACCCTGCCCGGCAAGCAGAGCATCGGGCTCTTCAGCACCGGTCTCATCGGCTTCGGCGCCGCGCTGCTCGGCGGCCTCGTCGCCCGGGCGTTCAATGTGCACGACGACGGCATGATGAGCATCGGCAGCCTTTCGTGGAGCTGGGCGAAGCTCGGCATCCAGGTCGGGTTCGCCGTCGTGGGCGTCGCCCTCGCCCAGTTGCTGACGCACACCCGACTGGCCGACAACGACCGGCCCGCCCGGCGCCCGCGCAAGCGGGCCCGCCGCAGCGACTGATGATCGGCAGCCGATTCGCAGGCACCTGCCAGCGGATGTAAAGGGACGGTTAACGCTGTCTTGACGCGCCGACCCCACCCTGTTGCACGTGACGAGCGTGATGTACATCGGCGGGTGGGGTCGCAGCGGCACCACGATCATCGACAACGTCCTCGGCGCGCACGACGGCGTCTTCAGCGCGGGGGAACTGTTCCACCTCTGGCAGCGTGGGCTCATCAACGGCCGCAGGTGCGGCTGCGGTGAGCCCGTACGCGCCTGCGCCCTGTGGCGCGAGGTGCTGCGCGTCGCGTACGGCGACAACCCGCCGGACCCCAGGCAGATGGTCGTCTGGCAGCGCGAGGTCGCCCGGGCCCGGCACACGTCGCGGCTGCTGCAGCGCCCGCACCCGCTGAGCGACGTGACGGCCCGGCTCTACCGGGCGATCGCCGAGGTCACCGGCGCCCGCCTCATCATCGACTCGTCCAAGGTGCCCTCCGGCGCCGCGCTGCTCGCCTCGATGCCCGGCGTCACCGGCTACCTGCTGCACGTGGTGCGCGACCCACGCGCCGTGGCGTACTCGTGGCAGCGGCCCACCAGGCAGCTCGACCTGCCCCGACCGGCGCTCATGCGCACCCACGGGCCGGTCGACAGCACCAGTCACTGGGTGTTCTGGAACCTCCTCGTGGAGCGCGCCGCCCGCGCCTTCGAGGCCCGGTACCTGCGGGTGCGCTACGAGGACTTCGCCGCCGCGCCCGCCGACGTCATCGGCCTGATGCTGGCGCTGGCCGGAATGTCGCCGGCCTCCGACCCGTTCGAGGAGCCGCACCGGGTGCGACTCGGTGGCAACCACACCGTCTCCGGCAACCCGTCCCGGTTCCGCGCCGGGCTGGTCGAGCTGCGCGCTGACGAGGCGTGGCGTGGCGAGCTGCCCGGCCCTTCGGCCCGCGCGGTCACCGCGCTGGCCATGCCGCTGCTGCACCGCTACGGCTACCCGGTCCGGGTCGACCGCGCGGGCGCGCCGGCAGGGGTGCCTGGCTAGAGTCGGAGCATGTCCGATCTTGTGTTCCGCCCCGCCACCAGCAGTGATGTCGCGGCCGTGCTGGAGTTCTGGGCGTCCGCCGCCGAGGACGCCCACCGGCCGACCGACACCGCCGAGGCCGTCGAGCGCCTCATCGCCCGCGACCCGGACGCGCTGGTGCTCGCCGTCGACACGGACGACCGGGTCGTGGGCTCGATCGTGGCCGGCTGGGACGGGTGGCGGTGCCACATCTACCGGCTCGCGGTGGCGCCCGACCGACGTCGGGAGGGCATCGGCCGGGCGTTGATCACCGCGGCGGAGGAACGGTTCGTCGCGGCCGGGGCCGGCCGGGTCGACGCGATGGTGCTCACGGACAACACCTCGGCACACGCGGCCTGGCGCGCGGCCGGCTACATGCCGCAGGCCGAGTGGGCGCGGTGGGTCAAGCCGCTGCGCTGAAACCCTATCTATTCCTCGTCGTCCGCGCCGGTGAGGTCCAGCAGGGCGTTGCTGAGGGGATCGGTCAGGTCGTCGCTCGGCACCGCGATCGCCTCGGCCTCGGCGTGCAGCTGGTCCTCCTGGTCCGGTTCGGGCTCGGGTGTCGTGCCTTCGCCCGAGAAGCCGTACTCGTTGGGCTCGTTCACTTCAGTGCTCATCGTGCTGCCCTCCTGGTGTGCCGTCGACATCCATCGTCCCGCCGACCGGTACCCGGCGGGACGTGTTCGCACGCCCGGTACCCGCCGGAAGGACCGCTTTCACCAGGAGAAGCGCTCGCTGTGCAGCTGGGCGCGGGACACGCCGGCCCGACGGGCCGCGACCAGCACCGCCCGGATCCAGGCGGGCGGGCCGCACACGTAGAAGTCATGGTCGGCCGGGTCGGGGACCAGGTCGGTGAGCGTCACGTCCGCACCGGCGGGCCGCCAGTCGCCGGCCGGGCCGCGGCCGCCGACGAGAAGGTGGATCCGCACGCCGCGCTCGTCGGCGAGCGCCGCGAGCTCGTCGCGGAGCACCAGGTCGGCCTCGGTGCTGGCCCGGTAGACGAGCACCGCCTCGCCGGGGGCGTAGTCCAGCTCCTCCAGCAGGGCCCGCAGCGGGGTGATGCCGATCCCGGCCGCGAACAGCGCGACCTTCCGCCGCTGCCGGACCGCGCCGGTGAGCCGGCCGTACGGCCCCTCGAACAGCACCCGGGCGCCGGGGCGCAGGTGGGCGAGCCCGTCGCCGACGTCCTTCACAGTGATCCGCAGGGCGTCGGGGCGCGGCGCCGCCGACAGCGAGTACGGGTGGGACCGGGTCCAGCCGCGCCCGCCGAGGAACCGCCACTGCAGGAAGTGCCCGGCGCGCAGCGGCAGCCGGTCCAGGTCGCGCCCGCGCATGTGGACCGACACGACGCCGGGGCCCTCGGGTCGCACCTCGGTGACGGTCAACCGGTGCCGCCGGGAGCGCAGCAGCGGCAGCGCCACCCGGAAAGCCAGCACGCTGCCGGCGGCCAGGAGGTAGACCGCCCACAGGTAGCGCGTGCCCCACGTCTGGCCGAGGAACTCGGTGCCGTTCCACAGGATGTGCGGCATGAGCAGGCCGATGCCCACGTAGGCATACAGGTGCAGCAGGTGCCACAGCTCGTAGCGCAGCCGGCGCCGGGCGGCCCGCAGCGAGATCCCGACGACGAGCGTGATCAGCGCCGTCCCGGCCACGGCCAGCAGCATGCCGGGCAGCGTCCAGACGATGCGCCACAGCTCGTCCAGGTATCCGTGGTGTCTCATCTCCCACGAGTAGCCGACCCACGTGGCGAGGATGTGCACCAGCAGCAGGTGGAACGAGGTGAAGCCCACCCAGCGGTGCCAGCGGGCGAACGTGTCCTGCCCGAAGGCGCGTTCCAGCCACGGGATCCGGGCCATGAGCACGACCTGGGTCAGCAGCAGGGCGATGGCGGCCAGCCCGGCGAGGCGGCCGATGGACATCACGGCCAGGGCACGGTCCAGCACAAGGTCGCGCAGCCCGGGGGAGACCCAGAAGTAGGTGAGCACGGCGAGGTTGCCGCCCGCCGCCGCGTACGCGGCGAGGCGCACCCACCGGTCGGGCGGCGCGAACCGGGTCGGCAGCGGGGCGGGTGCGAGCGTCGTCAACGGGTGCCTTTCTGCGGGCTCCTCCGGCAGTGTCCGGTGCGGACGCTATCGTCCATCCGGCCCGGGCTCTGCCGGGAGTCGGACAGTGGCCGGCGGGGGTTGCCCGGACAGTCCGACTTATCGGTCACGCGGGTATGGACTACCCGTCGCCGCGTGTGGTTCGCTGGGCGCCAGGCTCGTTGGGAACGGGGTGCGCGGATGCGGGCGGTCGTCGTCACCGGGCTCGGCGGCCCGGAGGTCCTGCAACTCACCGAGGTGCCCGACCCCGTGGCCGGCGACGGACAGGCTCCTATGCGGAGTACGTGGCTGCCGACGTCGACTGGGTCGTCCCGCTGCCCGACGGGCTCGACGCGGCGGGCGCCGCCACGGTCCCGCTCAACGCGCAGAGTGCGTCGCGCGTGCTCGCCGTGGCCGACCTGACCGCGCCGACGACCGTTCTCGTCATCGGCGCGAGCGGGGGCGTGGGCGGCTTCGTCGCGCAGCTCGCGGTCGCCGCCGGCCACCGCGTCGTCGCCGTCGCCACGAGCGGCGACGAGGACTGGGTGGCCGGCCTCGGCGTCGCCGAGGTGGTCTCCCGCGACGCCGACCTGGCCACCGTCGGGCCGGTGCCGGTGGTGCTCGATGTCGTGCCGGTCGGCGCGCCCGCGCATCCCGCCGTGGCCGACGGCGGCACGCTGCTCACCACCCGTCCGACGGAGCCGATCGACCCCGCCCGGGGCGTCCGCCAGGAACTGGTGCTCGTCGTCCCGGACCGGGACCTGCTGCGTCGGCGGGTGGCCGACGTCGCCGCGGGCGCACTGCGCACCCGGGTGGCTGCCGTCCTGCCGCTGGCCGAGGCGGCCGAGGCGCACCGCCTGGCCGAGACCCACGGCGTACGCGGGAAGGTGATCCTCGCGCCGTAGCTAGCTGGCGTGCCGCGCGGTGCTCGCGCGGACGACGAGCGGCGTGGCCAGCTCGACCCGCGTGGTGTCGAGCTCCTCGCCGGAGATGAGCGAGAACAGCATGCGGGTCGCCATGCCGGCCATCTCGGTGAGCGGCTGGCGCACCGTGGTGAGCGGCGGCACCGCCCAGCGGGCCTCGTCGAGGTCGTCGAAGCCGACGATGCTCATGTCGTCGGGCACCCGCATGCCGCGCTCGTAGAGCGCCTCGTACGCCCCGAGCGCCATCTGGTCGGCGCAGACGAAGATGGCGGTGGGCGGTTCGGGCAGGTCGAGCAGCGCCATCGTCTCGCGGTAGCCGGTGGGGCTGAGGAAGTCGCCGAAGCGGACGTAGCCGGGCGGCACGCTGACGCCGGCGGCGCCCATCGCGGCGCGGTAGCCGTCGACGCGGGCGCGGCTGCACAGCACGTCCGTCGGGCCGCCGATGACCGCGACCCTGCGGTGGCCGAGGCCGAGGAGGTGCTCGGTGGCCGCGAGGCCGCCGGCCCAGTTGGTGGCGCCGACGGCTGGGATGCCGGGGGCGGGCGTGCCGGCCGGGTCGACGATGACCACCGGCACGTCCAGCTCCTCCAGCCGGGCCTGCTGGCCCGGGGACAGCTCGGACAGGACGAGCAGGACGCCGTCGGAGCGGCGGGCGGCAAGGTTCTGCAGCCACCGCTCGTCGGGACGGGTGCGGTGCCGGCCGTGCACCGCCGAGACGACGACGGCCGAGCCCGCGCGGTAGGCGACCTCCTCGACGCCCGCCAGGATCTCCATGGCCCAGGGGCTGCCGAGATCCACGAAGACGAGGTCGATCAGGCCGACGTTGCTGTTCTGGCGGCCCCGCGGCGGGCGGTAGCCGTGCGTGCGCAGCAGTTCCTCAATGGTGTGCCGGGTGGCCGGGGCGACGTCGGGACGACCGTTGACCACTTTGGACACGGTCGGCACCGAGACGCCCGCCGCCGCGGCAATCTCCGCCATCGTCGCGCGGCGGCCGCGGGTGGCCTTTCCCGGCATATTTCCTCCATTGCCCTGCTGGTCAGGCGGCCTTTGACCGATCCTGATCCGAACTCTACCCCGAAAGTTTTCGATCCGGTGTACCCGTTCGGCCCGACCTCAGCCCTTGCTGGAGTCGGAGGCCGTGAGACCGCCGATGAGCTGCCGCTCCGCCACCGCGTAGAACGCCAGTGCCGGGATCATCGCGATGACCACGTACGCCAGGATCTTCGCCAGGTCCGTGGCGTACTGGCTCTGGAACTGCTGTACGCCAATGGGGAGCGTCCACCAGTCCGGGTCGGTGAACACGACCAGCGGGAGCATGAAGTTGTTCCAGCTGGCCACGATCGCGAGGACCGAGACCGTGGCGAGCGCCGGGCGGGCCATCGGCAGCAGGATGCGCCAGAAGAACCCCCACGGACCGCAGCCGTCGAGCGTCGCGGCCTCCTCGACCTCCACCGGGATGGCCCGGAAGAACGACCGGAGAACGATGATCGTAATCGGCAGGCCGAAGGCGGCCTGCGGCAGGATCACCCCGAGCGGGTTGTCGAGTAGGTTCAGCTCCCGCAGCAGGATGAACAGCGGCAGGATCGCCACTGCGAACGGGAACATCAGCCCTACCGAGAAGACGGTGAAGAAGAACTCCCGACCCTTGAACGCGAACCGCGCGAAGACGTACGACGCCGCCGCGCCTGTCCCGACCACCAGGAGCACCGTGCCGAGGCCCACGATCAGGCTGTTCATCATCGGGATCCAGAAGTGCTGGGACCCGAGGATCTCGGCGTAGTTGTCGAACACCCACGGCTTGGGCAGGCCCAGCGGGTTCGTCGACAGCTGTCCGTTGGTCTTGAAGCCGCCGAGCACGCCGAACATCACCGGCACGACGATGATCGCCGCGACGAAGATGGAGACGATGTGCAGCCCCACCGATTTGAGGGGCGACTTGGAACCGACCATCTCCTGGCTCATCGGTAGTCCCTCATCACGGTGATGGCTCCCTCGGTGTCGCGGCGCATGACGAACCGCTGGTACAGCAGGGCGAATACCAGGCTGAAGATGAACATGACGATGCTGATCGCGCTGGCGTAGCCCACCTGGAACCGCTTGAAGCCGAACTGGAACATCGTCACGGCCATGGTCTCGGACGCGTGGATCGGCCCACCGCCCGTGAGTACCCAGACCAGGTCGAACAGCTGCAGGGTGCCGATGACCGACAGGAAGATGCTGATCCGGATCGTCGGGCCGAGCAGCGGCAACGTGATCTTGCGGAAGATCTGCCAGGCGGTCGCCCCCTCGGTTGCCGCAGCCTCGTGCAACTCGTGCGGGATGCCCTGGCGGGCCGCCAAGTACAGGATCATGTGGAACCCGAAGTACTTCCACGTGATCACGAAGAACAGCAGGTACAGCACGATGTTCGGGTCACCGAGCCACGCCGTGTCCGTGTTGATGCCGAACACGTCGAAGAGGTAGTCGGCCAGGCCGATCTCCGGCGCGAAGATCAGGTTGAACAGGACGGCCGTGATGACCTCGGACAGCACGTACGGCGCGAAGAACAGCAGCCGGTAGACGGCGCGACCGCGCAGCTTCTGGTTGAGCAGCATGGCCAGGCCCAGCGACAGAGGCAGCTGGATCACCAGCGACAGCACGATCAGGATGCCGCCGTGCTTGAGGTCGTCCAGGAACACCGGGTCCTTGAACAACCTCCTGAAGTTGTCGAACCCGATGAAGTCCGTGGGGTGCCCGCCGAAGCCGTTCCACTTGAAGAAGCTGTCGTACGCCGCGATCACGATCGGCGCCAGCACCATGAGGCAGAACAGCACCAGCGCCGGCGCCATGAACGCCGTGATGATGAGGTAGCCACGTAGACGCGACCGCCGGCGAGCCGGAGGACCCGAAAGGTCCTCCGGCTCAGGCGTCGTCCTGGTGGACGGGGTTGTTGCAGAGACGGACATCGCTACTGGGACTTCGCAACCTGGGTGATGTTCTGGACGACCTTCTCGGGGGTGCTCTGGCCGGCGATCAGCGCGGCCACCGAGTCGTTGACCTCCTGGCCGACGGCCGGCGGGAACGCCTGGTCGAGGTAGAGCTGGAAGCCCGTCGCCGAGGCAAGGGTGGACGCCACGGTCGCGGCGTTCGGGTCCTTGATGGCGTCGGCGGCGGCCGTGTTGGTCACCAGGGTGCCGTTGCCCGCGGCCGTGCGCTGGTTGTCGACGTTGAGCAGGAACTTCAGGAAGTCCACCGTCGCCGGCGGGGCGTTCTTGCCGATCGAGAAGCCGTTGCCGCCGCCGAACGCGTCGGTCGCCGCGCCCTTGCCGCCGTCGACGGCCGGGAAGGTGAAGAAGCCCAGCTTGTCGCCGAGGCCCTTGCCGCTCGCGGACGAGGACGTCTGGGTGACGGGAGCCCACTGGCCCATGAGCTCCATGGCGGCCTGGCCGTTACCCATGGTCGCGGCCTGGCCACCCGGCTTGTCGTACTGCGCGGCGAGGAAGCCCTTCTGGAACGGCTGCAGGTCGACGAGCGCCTTGAGGTGCGCGCCGGCCTGGATGAAGTCCGGGGTGTTGAAGTCCTTGCTCGCGGCGGCGGCCTTGAGCGCGTCCAGGCCGGCGGTGCGCATGGCCAGGTACGCCCAGTAGAAGTGGCCCGGCCACTTGTCCTTGCCGGCCAGGGCGAGCGGGGTGATGCCCTTGCCCTTGATCGTCTGCACGACGGTCAGGAACTCCGCCCAGGTCTTCGGCGGGGCTGAGATGCCGGCCTTGGCGAACAGGTCCTTGTTGTACCAGAAGCCGACCATGCCGATGTCCCACGGGATGCCGTAGAGCTTCCCGTCGACCGTGTATGGCTGCAGCCCTGCGGGCACCAGGTCGCCCTTCCACGAGGAGGTCGCCTCGGTGATGTCCTTGACCAGGCCGGCCTCGACCTGCTGGGCGAGGACGCCGCCGCCCCACGACTGGAACAGGTCCGGCGGGTTGCCGGCCTGCGTCGCCGTGGTGAGCTTCGCCTTGAAGGCCTCGTTCTCCAGGGGCGTGATGTTGATCGTCACGTTGGGGTTCGCGGCCTGGTATGCCTTGGCCATGGTCGCCCACTGGGTCAGACCGGGCTCGGTGGTCTGGATGTGCCACCAGTTGATGGTCTGCGGGGACTTGTCGTCCTTGGGGGCTTCGGGCTCGTCGGAACCGCAGGCGGCGAGCGCGAGCGCGCCCGCGGTGAGGCCGGCGGCACCGAGAAGGGTGCGACGGGTGAGGTGCGGAGGGGTGGTCATGTGCCGTCCCTTTCGAGGTGGCCGCGCCAGGTGGCGTCAGCCCTATCGGTAATTGGCGGGGGCGGTGCAGATGTGTTGAGCGCTGAAACGGGTGGGACTAGGGGTGTGGCGGGGGTGTGAGTGCGAAACTTTCGGGGTTGCCCTCGATAGATTCGATCGATGTGGCGCACGCTACGGCCACGTGAACCTTGGGTCAAGACCTATCGCATCTCGACATCGGACGCTACCGTGAGGCGGACTTTAGCGCGTGCGGGCCGGCAAACTTTCTGGATAAGTATCGGAAGTTGTCGGATCGCAATGATCAGGAGGCTCCACGATGAGCGCAAGCGCCGGCCGGTCGGCGGCGGAAACCATTCCATCCGCACCCGACCTCGGCCCGTCCTCGCCGGACGGCGGGGCGCCGTGGCGTGACACCACGTTGCCGGCGGCCGAACGGGTCGCGGATCTGCTCGGGCGCATGACGCTGGCGGAGAAGGTGGCCCAGCTGTACTCGGTGTGGGTCGGCGTGAGCCGGAGCGGCGACGAGGTCGTGCCGTTCCAGCACGAGCTGGCGCCGTCCGCGTACGAGTGGCCGGACGTCATCCGCGACGGGCTCGGGCAGTTCACCCGGCCGTTCGGCACGGCGCCCACCGACCCGCTCGACGGCGCCAAGGCGCTCGCCCGGCTGCAGGCCGACGTGACGTCGACGGGCCGCTTCGGCATCCCCGCCGTGGTGCACGAGGAGTGCCTCACGGGCTTCATGAGCTGGGGCGCCACCGTCTTCCCGACGCCGCTGGCGTGGGGCGCGAGCTTCGACCCCGACCTCGTCGAGGAGATGGCGCACCGCGTCGGCGCGCAGATGCGTCAGCTCGGCGTGCACCAGGGCCTCGCGCCGGTCCTCGACGTCACCCGCGACGCGCGCTGGGGCCGCACCGAGGAGACCATCGGCGAGGATCCGTACCTCGTGGCGACCGTCGGCACCGCGTACGTCAAGGGCCTGGAGCGCGCCGGGATCATCGCGACCCTCAAGCACTTCGCGGGGTACTCGGGCTCGCGCGGCGCGCGCAACTTCGGGCCGGTCTCCGCCGGGCCCCGCGAGCTCGCCGACGTGTACCTGCCGCCGTTCGAGATGGCGCTGCGCGAGGGCGGCGCCCGCTCGGTCATGCACTCCTACGCCGAGATCGACGGCGTGCCGGCGGCCGCGCACACCGAGCTGCTCACCACGCTGCTGCGCGACACCTGGGGCTTCGAGGGCACCGTGGTCGCCGACTACTTCGGGGTCAGCTTCCTGGAGATGCTCCACCACCTCACCGACGACCGCGGCCGGGCCGCCGGCCTCGCGCTGGCCGCCGGCGTGGACGTGGAACTGCCCTCGATCCGCTGCTTCGGCGGGCCCCTCATCGAAGCGATTCAACGTGGGGACGTGG
The DNA here is from genome assembly GCF_039528515.1 of Luedemannella flava. Lineage (NCBI taxonomy): Bacteria > Bacillati > Actinomycetota > Actinomycetes > Micromonosporales > Micromonosporaceae > Luedemannella > Luedemannella flava. The sequence continues at coordinate 2,486 of NZ_BAAALT010000283.1, read as the reverse complement.
CCGAGTCGCTCGTCGACCGCGCGGCGACCCGGGTGCTGCTGCAGAAGGCCGAGATCGGCCTGCTCGACCCGGACTGGTCGCCGATCCCGGTGCTCGAGGTCGACGACCACGCGCCGGTCGTCGACCTCGACCCGCCGGCCGACAGGGCCCTGGCCCGCACGCTCGCCGAGGAGTCGGTCGTGCTGCTCGCCAACGACGGAGCGCTGCCGCTGCGGCCGGGCGCCCGGGTGGCGCTCGTCGGGCCGCAGGCCGACACGTCCGACGCGATGCTCGGCTGCTACACGTTCCCCCGCCACGTGGCGAACCAGCACCCGACGTACCCGGCCGGCGTGCCCGTACCCACGCTGTTGTCGGCGTTGACCGACGCGGACGTGACGGTGACCCACGCGCCCGGCTGCGGCGTGGACACCGACGACCGGTCGGGCTTCGCCGCCGCGGTCGCCGCGGCGCGCGACGCCGATGTGGTCGTCGCGGTCCTCGGCGACCGGTCCGCCCTGTTCGGGATGGGCACCTCGGGCGAGGGCTGCGACGCCCCCGACCTGGCCCTCCCCGGCCTCCAGGGCGAGCTTCTCGAAGAACTTCTGGCCACGGGTACGCCGGTGGTGCTGGTCCTGCTCGCGGGACGCCCCTACGCGCTCGGGGCGTACGCCGACCGGCTCGCCGCGAGCGTGCAGGCCTTCTTCCCGGGCGAGGAGGGCGGCCCGGCCGTGGCCCGGGTCCTCACCGGTGCCGTCAACCCGTCCGGGCGACTGCCGGTCAGCGTGCCGGCGTCGCCGCACTCGTCGGTCACCTACCTCGGCCCCGAGCTCAGCCACAAGTCGAACGTCAGCTCCGTCGACCCCACGCCCGCGTACGCGTTCGGGCACGGGCTGTCGTACACCTCGTTTGAATGGTCGGCCGAGGACCAGGGTGAGCGGCTCGACTGGCCGACCGACGGCAGCGTGTCCGTGTCGGTCACCGTGCGCAACGCGGGCGACCGGGCCGGCGCCGAGGTCGTCCAGCTCTACCTGCACGACGCGGTCGCCCAGGTGACCCGCCCGGTCATCCGCCTCATCGGGTACGCCCGGGTGGCGCTGGAGGCCGGCCAGGAGCGGCGGGTCACCTTCACCGTCCCCGCGGACCTGTGCGCGTTCACCGGCCTCGACAGTCGGCGCGTCGTCGAGCCCGGCGACGTGGAGCTGCGGCTGGCCGCGTCGAGCACCGACGTGCGGCACACCGTCGCGGCGCGGCTGACGGGTCCGCTGCGCGCCGTCGATCACCGCCGGGCGCTGCGCCCCGGCGTCACCGTCTCGCCGTAGCACCGCGCGGCGGCAAGGACAGGGCCGGTCGGCTTCCGACCGGCCCTGTCCTTGTTGTTTTTCCTGCTCGCCACTGGTGGTGAGGGATGCGTCACTGTCGCGTCACGCAGGTGAAAGTTTCGCCTGTCGCACCTGCTGGAACGCGCGATCGACTCATGTTTATTGCTCTATCAACGTTGTCGGTGCTGCAATGTGAACCTGCCGTGGCGGTCTCTCGGGCGGGGACACCCGGCGCCCGCCCCAGCCTGGGAGCCGATGCGGCGGCGACGTACGGCCGTACCTGCCGGACGTCCGGCACCTCATCCACCATTTCCACCCGCGCCGCGCCGGCTGGCCGCCGAGGAACGGAGCGCGACCGCGATAACGACCTTCGCACGAAGAGACCACGGACTGTCCCGTCCCGACGGCGGTCCGGCAAGGAAGGAGAGTCTGATGCGGATCAGACAGCGGCTCGCGGTCTTCTCGGCCGCAGCGCTTCTCGCGACCGCCATCGTGACGGTGTTGACGCCGTCCGGCGCGCTCGCGCACGGAGCGATGATGAAGCCAGGTTCGCGTACCTACAACTGCTGGCTCGACGGGCTCACCCAGCAGGGCGACATCCAGCCCAAGAACCCCGCGTGCGCCGCGGCGGTGGCGGCGGGCGGCACCACCCCGCTCTACAACTGGTTCGGCGTGCTGCGCGGCGACGCCGCCGGCCGCACGACGGGGTACATCGCCGACGGGAACCTGTGCAGCGGCGGGAACCCGACCTTCGCCGCCTACGACGCGGCGCGGTCGGACTGGCCGCTCACGCACCTCACGGCCGGCGCGAACTTCAACTGGTGGTACAGCAACTGGGCGGCCCACCCGGGCACCTGGTACATGTACGTCACCAGGGACGGCTTCAACCCCAACTCCCCGCTCAAGTGGAGTGACCTGGAGTCTCAGCCGTTCCTGACGGTTACCAACCCGCCGGCGCAGGGCGCGGTCGGCACCAACGACGGCCACTACTACTGGTCGGGCAACCTGCCGTCCGGCAAGAGCGGCCAGCACATCATCTACTCCCGCTGGGTGCGTTCGGACAGCGCCGAGAACTTCTTCGGCTGCTCGGACGTCGTCTTCGACGGCGGCAACGGTCAGGTCACCGGCATCGGCACCGGCTCCGGCCCCACGTCGGCCGCGCCGACCACGCGGGCCCCGTCCTCGGCG
>NZ_BAAALT010000282.1:0-17004 GCF_039528515.1 Luedemannella flava | reverse complement strand
CCTCGGCCCGATCCGCCTGGCCGCACGCCACCGCCGGGCCGCACCGCGCGTGGCAGGGCCGGCCGCGACCCCGGTGGCCGCCGATGACGCGGCCGCTCGACGCCCCCGACCGGCGTGGCCCGCTCGGCACCTGGACGACGACGGGCACCCGGACCGTGGCGCTCACCTTCGACGACGGCCCGGACCCCCGGTGGACGCCGGCCGTCCTGGCGCTGCTGCGCCGCCACCGGGTGCACGCCACGTTCTGCCTCATCGGCCGGAACGCGGCGCGGCATCCCAAGCTCGTCCGGGCGATCGTGGCCGGCGGTCACACCCTGTGCAACCACACGTGGCGGCACGACATCGACCTCGGCCGGCGGTCCCCGGCGGCGATCCGCGCGGACCTGACGGCCACCACGCGGGCCATCCAGCGGGCCGCGCCGGGGGCCAGGGTGCGCTACTTCCGCCAGCCGGGCGGGCGGTGGCGGCCGAGGCTCGTCGCGGCGTCCCGGCGACTCGGGCTGACCCCGCTGCACTGGGCCGTGGACGCGCAGGACTGGCGCCGGCCCGGCCCGCGCCCGATCATCACCGAGATCACCGGGCACACCCGGCCCGGCGCGATCGTCCTCGTCCACGACGGCGGGGGCGAGCGGACCGACACGGTCGCGGCGCTGCGGGTCCTGCTCCCCCGGCTGGCCCAAAGGTTCTCCCTGGCCGCGCTCCCCGCGCATGAGCCCTGACTTGTCGTCCACCTTCCGCTGAGGCAATATAGTGAGGCCACCTCACAATGAGGTTGGCTCATTATGAGGCGGATGATACATGACGGACGAGGCACACGCGCGGCGCGCGGGCGCGCTCGACCGGATCCTGGAGCTCAGCGTCCTGGTCAACGCGGACATGACCCAGAGCCTCGCCCGCGACCAGCTCACCGTGTCGCGCGCGCACGTGCTCTGGGAGCTGCGCCACCGCGGCCCGTCGACGCAGCGGGTGCTCGCCGACGCCATGGGGGTCAGCGCCCGCACGATCACCGGCCTCGTCGACGGCCTCGTCGCCACCGGCTTCGTGACCCGCGAGCCGCATCCCACCGACCGGCGGGCGACCCTCGTCACCGTCACCGAGCACGGCGCAAAGATCACGGCCGCCATGGAGAGCGGCCAGGTGGAGTTCGCCAGCCTGCTCTTCGACGAGTTCGACGCCGCCGACCTCGACCGGTTCGTCGCCGGCATGGACCACGTGCTCGCCAAGCTGCGCGCGCACATCGACCCGACCGCGAGGGAGATCCAATGACCGACGTGACCGCCCCCGCCGCCCGCGAGGTCTCGTTGTTGCGCCGGATCATCTCGTGGGAGATCGGGATGTGGCGCAGCCTGTTCCGGTGGATCCTGCGCCGGCCCCCGGTCGTGGAGCCGGGCGGCCAGGCTTTTCCTTACGTGGGCGCGGTCAACGGGATCCTGTGGGCGTTCATCGGGGTGTCCACGATCGAGATTCCCATCCTGCACCTGATGCTGCCCTGGGAGACGGTCCGGTTGATCGCGCTGGCCCTGGGCATCCAGGGCGTGCTGTGGATGCTCGGCCTGATGGGCTCGCTGAAGCTGCACCCGCACACGGTCGGGCCCTCGGGGCTGCGCATCCGCAACAGCGTGACGCTGGACTTCACACTGCGCTGGGACGAGATCGCCGCGATCCGCGCGCACGACCGGACGCTGCCGCCCGGCGACCGCGCGGCGGTCATCGAGCCGGTCGACGGCGGCGTCATCGCCCACCTCGCCCAGGCCGGCTCCACCCGCGTCGACGTCGTGCTGCGCGAGCCGCGCCCGCTGCCCTACCGCAAGACGAAGGGCCGGCCGGTCGTCGAGTTCCGCTTCTCCGCCGACGACCCGGCCGCGCTGGTCGCCGCCGCCCGGAAGTACCTGGTCAGCTGAACGGGGTGTGCGGGCGGACCCACGGCTCGCCGTCCACGATCAGGTCGACCTTCTCGTTGTAGAAGCAGGCCAGGCCGGCGATCTTCTGGCTCTCCGGCAGCGGCGCGCGGTAGATCCACACGAGGTCCTCGTGGCGGGTCCCGTTCACCTCCACCGACCAGTACTCGGCGGTGCCCTTGTAGGGACAGCGGGTGAGCGTGTCCGACGGGCGCAGCAGGTCGCGGCGCACGTCCGACAGGGGCAGGTAGAAGCGGACCGGCAGGCCCGTCTCGAACAGCAGGCGCGGCGCGCGGGACTCGGCCAGGCACACCCCGTCCAGCTCCACCCGCACGTGCCGGCCGCTGGCCAGGATGTCCACCCGCCTGTACGGGTCACGCGGGTGGACGTAGACCGGCTCGTCCTCCTCCAGCCACTCGTCCATGGCCGCGAATGTGAAGCGCACGCCGTCGCGCAGCGCCTCGATGGGCGAGTCGGGGTAGCGCACCGCGACCCCGCCGACGGTTTCCGCGGCCGTCACCACGTCGAGGATCCTGCCCGTGCCCCGGCTCGGCGACCGGTCGGTGGCCTCGGTCTCCCTCAGCTTGGCGAGCACGTCGTCCACCGGGATGTAGTACGTCGGGAAGTACGGCACCTCCCAGACGAGCAGCGGGTGACGGGTGTCGGCGATGAGCTCACCGCGCAGGTACACCCGCACCCGCTTCTGCCCCGGCTCGACCCGCACCCGCCCCCGCTGATCGTTCACCCTTCGCAGGCTACCCCGCGGTGCCGTTTTGCCGGCTTCCGTCCTCGTCAAAGAACGGCTCCGGCATCAGCCGGCGTAGTGCCCCCATCGCGAGGCGAGATCGTCCCAGCGGCCCTGATCGGTGACGCCGCCGCCGACGAGAACGACCACGTGGTCGGCCTGGGCGAGGGCGGCGCGCTTCGAGGTCGAGCCGACCACCGTGACGCCGTGCCCGCGCAGGGCGCGCCACAGGTCCAGCTCGGTCGTCACGTCCAGGGCCGAGGAGACGTCGTCGGCGATGAGCAGCTCCGTGCGGGGCGCGAGCGCCCGGGCCAGCGCCAGCCGCTGCAGCTGACCGCCCGACAGCCGGGTGCCCTTGTGCCCGATGACCAGGCCCAGGCCGCCGCCGGCCGCCGCGAGGTCGTGCTCCAGCTGGGCGGTGGACACCGCGTCCTCCGCGTCGACCTCCCGGCCCAGCCGGATGTTGTCGGCGATCGTGCCGGACAGCACCCGGGGCAGCTGGGCGACGTAGCCGACCTGGTTGGGCCGCAGGAACACCTCCGGCTCGTTGACCGGGTCGCCGTTCCAGCGCAGCTGGCCCGTGTGGTGCACGATGCCGGCCAGGGCGCGCAGCAGCGACGACTTGCCCGACCCGACCGGGCCGACGACGAGCACGAGCTGCCCGGAGTCCACGGCCAGGTTCACGTCGCGGACGCCGACCGTGCCGTCCTCGTGCACGGCGGAGAAGCTCGACAGCTCCAGCCGCCGCAGCGGGTGGCGCGGCGCGGTCGCGGCGGCGGGCGCCGTGCCGGCCGAGATGTCCACGCCCGGCACGGGCGCCGAGTACGCCCCGGTGCCGGCCATGGCGACCGTCCGCCGGGTCCACACCCGTGCCGACGGCAGCTGCGACACCAGCGACGCGGTCGTCCAGGCGAACCAGCGGGCCGCGCTCAGCGACGACACTGCCACCAGCGTTGCGCCGGCCGACAGCGTGCCGTTCAGGTACAGCGCCCAGACGCCCACCGGCAGCAGGCCGCTGACCAGGGCGGGGGTCGACCGGGCCCAGACCTGGATCGAGATCTCCCGGCGCTGCCGCTCGCTGCGGACCGTGTCGAGGCGGGCCAGGTGGGCGAGCACCGGGCGGGTCGCGCCGGCCAGCTTGACCGTGCGCGCGGACGACAGCGACGACACCAGCGCGGTGGCGAACGCCGCCCGCGCCGACACCGTCCGCCGCGCCGACCGCTCCAGCACCCGCCCCAGCAGCAGCGCGGCGAGGCCCGACACGACCATCGTGCCGAGGAAGAACAGCGCCGGCAGCACGGAGCCGGACACCACGATGATCGAGATCAGGTAGATCAGGCAGATGGACTGGTCGATGAGGTTGTCGGCGAGAATGACGACCCGCTCGGTATCGCCGCTCTGCGCGATGACCTCCGCAGGGGTGTGCGCGCTGATCCGGCGGGCGCCGGTCTGCCCGTGCACCAGCCGCACGCCGATGCGCAGCATCTGCCGCACCCACCACTCCGGGAACCACGTCCCCGTGTAGTAGACGGCCGGCACGGTCAGCAGCAGGCCGACCGTGATCGCCACGGCGGGCCACATCGGCGAGCCGAGGCCGTCGACCAGGTCGGCCCACAGCCAGGGCAGCACCGCGCCGTCGAGGCCCAGCAGCACCATGACGATGAACAGGGCGACCGCGCCGAGGCCGAACCGGGCGTCGTTGGTGGCCAGCCGGAAGATCTCCCGCATGGTCCGGGCCGGGGGCGGCTCGGGCAGGACCGGCGGGTCGGTCTTGCCGGCGACGGTCAGGTCCGCCCGGTCGGCGTCGTCCTCGTCGGCGGGGCGCGGCCAGAGGTCGTCGTCGCTCTCGGCCAGGCCGAGGTCGCCGCCGCCGCCGACCGGCGCCGGGACGGCCGCGTTGCTCGCCTGCAGCAGCTGGGCGAAGCGGCGCGACTCGCGCAGCGGGCCGGCCTCCAGGACGGCGCCGTCGGCGAGCACCACGACCTCGTCGCAGCGGCTCACCGACGACAGGCGGTGGGCGATGACCAGGCCGATCCGGTCGCGCAGCAGCCGCTCGGTGGCGGCCTGCACGCGGGCCTCGGTGACCGGGTCCATCCGCGCCGTGGCCTCGTCGAGGATGACGACGTGCGGGTCGCGGACGAGGATCCGGGCGAACGCGACGAGCTGCTCCTGGCCGGCCGAGAGGACGTACCCGCCGTCGCCGAGCTTCGTGTCGAGGCCGTCGGGCAGGTCGGCCGCCCACGCGGCCAGGCCCAGTTCGTCGAGCGCCTTGGCGGCCGCGTCGAGGAGGTCCGGGTCGAACAGGGCGATGTTCTCCGCGAGCGTGCCGGCGAGGATCTCGGTGCGCTGCGGCACGACGGCGATCCACCGGCGCAACTGTTCGACGTCGAGCTCGGTGATGTCCACGCCGCCGAGCAGGACCGTGCCGGTCGGCACCTCGACGGCTCTCGTGAGCACCTTCGCGAGGGTCGACTTGCCGGACCCGGTGCGCCCGATCAGGGCGTACGACTTGCCGCGTTGGAAGGCCAGGTTCACGTCGCGCAGGACCGGCTCGCGCTCGGCGTCGGCGTAGCGGAAGGTCAGGTTCCGTACGGTCAGGTCGCCGTCGACCGGGGCGAGCCCGCCGGCCGGCTCCTGCTCGACGTCGGCCAGCAACTGCACCCGCGCCCACGCGCCGAGTGCGTTCTGCAGCTCGGGCATCATGCGACTGAGCTGCTCGACGGTGCCGCCGAACGCGATGGCGAGCAGCCAGATGGCGGTGAGCCGGGCGCCGTCGATCGCGCCGGCGGCCAGCGCCCAGGCCCCGCCGAGCACGACGCCGGCGATGCCGGCCCGGACCACGCCGGACGCGATCATCGAGGCGCGCGAGGACAGCGACCACACCCGCCGACCCAGGCTCAGCACCCGGCTGGCCTGCCGGGCGTACAGGCGCAGCACGTACGGGCGGGCGAGGCTGGTGCGCACGTCGTCCTGGCCGTGGATGGCCTCCTCCATCACCGCGGCGGCGTCGGACCAGGCCTCCTCCTCGGCGACGCGGGCGGGGCCGATGCGCTGGATCGGGCCGGCGAGCTTCCACACGAGCAGCACCGACAGCGCGACCATGGCGACACCGGCGGGCCACCACAGGACCAGCGCCGTGATGATCGAGAAGATGCCGACGGCGACGCACTGGGCGATCCGGACGCCGCGCCCACGCAGTTCGGAACCGACCTGGTAGACGTCGCCGTCGATGCGGTCGAGCAGCTCGCCGACCGGGGTGTGCTCCAGGGTCTGCAGGTCCTGGCCGAAGGCCACCCGGCACAGCCGGCGGCGCACGTCGGCGGTCCAGTCGGCGGTGAGCCGGGCGGCCAGGAGGCCGACCGCCACGTCGGTGAGGACGGCCGCGGCCAGGGCGACGGCCAGCAGCACGAACAGGCCGCCCGAGCGGTGCACCAGCACGGGGCCGGCCAGCGCCGCGGCGGCGGCCTGCCCGCCGCCGCCCAGCACGATCAGCAGGGCCACGGTCGCCGTCAGGCGCGGCGAGGTGACCCATAAGTCGCGGAACAGGCGCATGAGGGGGCCTCCGGAGGACAGGGGATGCCCCCAGCGTCGCCCCTTACCTGGAATCACTCAAGCGAATTTGGCGCAGGTCACGATGCGGGAGGTCCAGGTCAGCGCTCCGGAGGGCCCGGCCGGCGGGAGGGCCGGCCGGGCCCGGTCGGCGCTAGATCACCTGACAGGCGACGCCGTTGAGCGTCGCGGTGGCCGGCTGGCTGCTGGGGCCGTCGCCGCTCGCGTTGAAGCCGAACCAGGCCGACCCGTTGGTGGCGACGTTGCCGTTCCAGGACGCGTTCCGTACCACCACGTCGCTGGTGCCGGTGGGCTCGTAGATCCCGCTCCACAGCTGGGTGATCCGCTGCCCGTTCGGGAACGTGAACCGCACCGTCCAGCTCGTGATCGGCGCGCCCTTGTTGGTGAGCGTGACCTGGCCGCTGAACCCGCCGGGCCACCAGGTGGGCACCTGGTAGTCGATCACGCAGGTGGCCGGGGCCGCCGACGACGGCACCACGGCGCTGGAGACCGCGGGGGTGGTCAACGGCGGGTTCGTCGTGACCGAGCAGCTGAAGAAGTACACGCCGGGCGGCGGCTTCAGCGAGAAGCCGGTCGGTGTGGCGTTCGTGTAGCCGTTCCAGGTGCCGGTCACGATGAAGCTGTGCGACTGGCCGCCGGCGACGGTCTCGGTGCCGCTCACGGTCACCCGCGAGCCGGTCTGGCTGTAGGACGTTGCGCCGCCCAGGATCCCGGTGATCATCTGGCCGTTCGCGAAGCTCCAGGACAGCGTCCAGGGCGGGGCGATCGTGCCGGACGTGGGGTTGCGGAACGACACCAGCGCCTGGAACGTCGTCGACGTCTGGCTCTGCACGTACCAGTTGACGTAGCAGAGGGAGTCGGCGATCAGCGACGGGCTGGTGCGGGTGGCGGTCGGCCGGGTCGGGGTGGGGACGTCGTTGGTGGTCGCCGGCGCCGTGGCGGCCGCGATGACGCCGGGAACCCCGGTGACGGCGGACGCGGGTGCGCCGGCCGCGAAGGCGGCGGTGAGCAGCCCGGCGACAAGGGACGCCGAGGCCGCGATGGTCAGGTTGCGGGTACGCCTCATGAGCGCGTCCTTCCAGCTTCAAGGGGACGTTCAAGAGCCAGAGAACAGGCACATTGCAATTCATGAATGTACCACCGCGAGGTGAACGGCGCAGGTGGACGATCTGTCAACCAGAACACCGCCGCGCCACACAGCGTGCGGCTTGCCTGGGCGCCCCGGGGGTGCGAGCGTGCCAGAAGGGCCCCTGACCGGAGGATGACCGAAATATGACCAGCGACGACCTGCTCGCCCGCCACCGGGCCGTGATGCCCTCGTGGATGCCGATCTACTACGAGGAGCCCCTGGAGCTCGTCTCCGGGAAGGGACGGCGGGTCACCGGCGCCGACGGGCGGGAGTACCTGGACTTCTTCGGCGGCGTGCTGACCAACATGATCGGCTACGACATCCCGGAGATCACCGACCCGGTGCGCCGGCAACTCGACACGGGCATCGTGCACACGTCGACGCTGTACCTCATCCGTCAGCAGGTCGAGCTCGCCGAGAAGATCGCCCGCCTGTCCGGCATCCCGGACGCCAAGGTCTTCTTCACCAACTCCGGCACCGAGGCCAACGAGACGGCGCTGCTGCTCGCCACGGCGTACCGGCGCTCCAACCAGATCCTCGCGGTGCGCAACAGCTACCACGGCCGCACCTACGCCACCATGGGCATCACCGGCCACCGGAGCTGGTCGGCGTCATCGCTGAACCCGCTCAACGTCACGTTCCTGCACTCCGGCGACCGGCTGCGCGGGCTGCTCGCCCACCTCGACGACGACGCGCACATCGACGCGGCGGTCGCCGACCTGCGCGAGGTGCTCGCGACGTCCACCGCCGGCGACGTGGCGGCGCTCATCGCGGAGCCGATCCAGGGCGTCGGCGGCTTCGTCAGCGCGCCCGACGGCCTGTTCGGGGCGTACCGCAAGGTGTTGGACGAGACCGGGATCCTGTTCATCTCCGACGAGGTGCAGACCGGCTGGGGCCGCACGGGCGAGCACTTCTGGGGGTACCAGGCACACGGCGTCACGCCCGACCTGCTCACCTTCGCCAAGGGCATCGGCAACGGCTTCGCCCTCGCCGGCGTCGTCGGCCGGGCCGACGTGCTCGACGCGATCGACGTGGTGTCGTTCTCCACCTTCGGCGGAAACCCGGTCTCGGCGGCGGCCGGGAACGCCGTCGTGGACTACGTACTCAATAATGATCTTCAAGCCAACGCGGCCCGCACGGGCGCGATCCTGCACGAGGGCCTGGCGGCGCGGACCAAGGACCTCGGGATCGTCGGCGAGGTGCGCGGCAAGGGCCTCATGATCGGCATTGAGTTGATAGAGCCCGGCACGACCAGGCCCAACTCCTACGCCACCGTGCGGGTCTTCGAGGAGTGCCGGCGCCTCGGGCTGCTGGTCGGCAAGGGCGGCCTCTACGGCAACACGCTGCGGATGGGCCCGCCGCTCACGCTGACCGACGACGAGGCCCGCGAGGGCCTGGACATCCTGGTCGAGGCGTTGACGATCGTCGACGGCGAGGTGCAGGCGTGATCACTCACTTCGTGAACGGGCAGTCGTGGACCGCGGGGGCCGCCCGCGTCGGTGAGGTCTTCGACCCCGCCACCGGGGTCGTGCAGACCCACGTCGACCTCGCGTCCGCCGCCGACGTCGACACCGTCGTGGCCGCCGCCGCCAAGGCCGCCCCGGCGTGGCGGCAGACGTCGCTGGCCAAGCGCACCCAGGTGCTCTTCGCCATGCGCGAGATCGTCAACGCCCGCCGCGACGAGCTGGCCGCGCTCATCACCGCCGAGCACGGCAAGGTCCTGTCCGACGCCGCCGGCGAGGTGCAGCGCGGTCTGGAGATCATCGAGTACGCCTGCGGCATCCCCACGCTGCTGCGCGGCGGCTTCTCCGAGGGGGTGTCCACGGGCGTGGACACCTGGTCCATCCGCCAGCCGCTCGGCGTCGTCGCGGTCATCTCGCCGTTCAACTTCCCGGCCATGGTGCCGCTGTGGTTCGTGCCGATCGCGATCGCGTGCGGCAACACGGTCGTGCTCAAGCCGTCCGAGAAGGACCCGTCGGCGTCCGTTCGCCTGGCGGAGTGGTTCACCGAGGCCGGTCTGCCCGACGGCGTGTTCAACGTGGTGCACGGCGACAAGGAGGCCGTCGACGCGCTGCTCGACCACCCCGACGTGCGCGCGGTCTCGTTCGTCGGCTCGACCCCCATCGCGCGCTACGTCTACGAGCGCGGCACCGCCGCCGGCAAGCGGGTCCAGGCCCTGGGCGGCGCGAAGAACCACATGGTGGTGCTGCCCGACGCCGACCTCGACCTCGCCGCTGACGCGGCGGTCTCGGCCGGCTTCGGCTCCGCCGGGGAACGCTGCATGGCCATCTCGGTCGTCGTCGCCGTGGGTACGGTCGGCGACGACCTGGTCGGGCGGATCGCGTCGCGCATCGGCGACATCCGCACGGGCGACGGGCGCCGGCCCGGCTGCGAGATGGGTCCCCTGGTCACGGGCGCGCACCGCGACAAGGTCGTCTCCTACGTGTCGGCCGGCCAGTCTGCGGGCGCCACGGTCGTGGTCGACGGCCGGTCCGTTGTCCCGGACGGCCCGGCGGAGGGGTTCTGGCTCGGGCCCACCCTGCTGGACCACGTGCGGCCGGGCATGTCCGTCTACACGGACGAGATCTTCGGGCCGGTGCTGTCCGTGGTCCGGGTCGACTCCTACGAGGAGGCGCTGGAGCTGGTCAACGGCAACCCGTACGGCAACGGCACGGCCATCTTCACCAACGACGGCGGCGCCGCCCGGCGCTTCCAGTACGAGGTGGAGGTCGGCATGGTCGGCGTCAACGTGCCGATCCCGGTCCCCATGGCGTACTACTCGTTCGGCGGCTGGAAGGCGTCCCTGTTCGGCGACTCCCACGCCCACGGGGCTGAGGGGGTCCACTTCTTCACCCGGGGCAAGGTGGTCACGTCCCGCTGGCTCGACCCGTCCCACGGCGGCGTCACCCTCGGCTTCCCCACCCACACATAACGGAACTATTCATCAGGTGTTCTCGTCCGAATGACCCGGCGACGGCGCCCGTATCGCGGGACCGCCGACGTATGGCCAGGTACGTGCGGAACCCAGCGCACGATGACCACACCCAATTGACCAAACGTTGGCTACTCCCACCCTCCACGACGGGCCGGCGACACCGCAGACAGTGATCTCCACCCGGCGCGAACCACCGAACAGTCACTCATAACGAATAGCGATCCCACTACCGACATACCGGAATCGGTCATGCGGGTATGTCTGGACCCGACCCGTACACTGACAGCGAAATGCCGTAGCGGCAGCTACGGCATTTCAATATCAACGGGCATTTCCGTGGGCCGAGTAGTGGAGTCGCGGCGTGACAAAGATGAATGTGTCCGATTTGTATGACCTGGCCACCGACGCGCTCGTGGGACAGGGAATGCGGAACGCCGACGCGTCCGAGATCAGCAAAGAATTCGTTATCGCCGAGTACGTCGGCACCACGACGCACGGCGTCGGAAAGCTGCCCTCCCTGAACATCGGCGACCTCACGGCCGACCCCAGCATCAAGCTCAAAGGCTGCGTTCTCAACGTCAACGGGAACGGCGGTTCGGGGTTTCTCATCCTCCGCGCGGTGGCGGAGCGACTAAGCAGCACCGCCAGGGAGTTCGGCATCTGTGCCGCGTCGATCAGAAACTTCAGCCGGTACAGTTCGCTCTTTCCGTACACCGAGATCGTCGCCCGGAACGGCCTCATCGGCGTCCTGATGAACAGCGCCGGCCCCGCCGCGGTGGCGCCCTTCGGCTCGAAGGACCCCATCACCGGCACCAACCCGATCTGCTTCTCGTTCCCGACCAGCCAGGGCGGCGTGCAGACGTTGGACTTCTCGACCGCCGAGGTGGTGTGGGGCGAGATCCGACAGGCGACCCTGGAGAACCGGCACGTGGCGGCCAACGCGTTCATCGACATCGACGGCAAGGACGCGACAACGCCCTCGGCGGTCACGGCCGTCAAGGCGTTCGGCGGCCCGAAAGGGTCCGCGCTGAACCTCGCCATCGAGGTACTGGCGGGCCTGTTACCCGCCGGGCGTGGTGGACTCAGCGTCGAGGACGAGTTCGACTGCGGCGCCACATTCCTCGCCCTCGACCCGGAGTCGTTCGACGCCGGCCCCTTCTTCCCGGACCGCGTATCCGATCTGCTCGGCGAGGTCCGGAATTCCCGGCCGTTGCGTACCGGCGGCGAGGTACGCGCGCCGGGCGACCATCAGCGCACTCGCATAAAGATCGACGAAATTCCCCGGGAGGAGAAGGTCGACGTCCCGGACACCGTCGTCGCACTGCTCGGCCGCATGGCGAAGGGCGAGAAGTTCGCCGAACTCTCGGAGAACCCTCTATACAACTAGCGAAAGCGGGCAATGAGCGCGCCGCAGTGGGGCACCGTCAGCGATTGGGTCTCTGGCGCGACATCGCTGACCGACCCTACGACCTCACCTATCGGGCGGTACGGGGCGGCTCGTTCTTCTCCGACGACCAGGCGGCCGCGACGGATCCCGCCTACCGGCTCTGCGATCCGCCGTTCAGCTCGTACGTGGATCTGGGCTTCCGGATCTGCGTCTATCCCCCGTGAGCCATGATGTGGGCATGGCTGGTTGTCCGTGCGGGTCCGGGGCGGGGTACGACGAGTGCTGCGGGCGGTGGCACCGGGCGCCCGGGAGCGCGCCGACGCCCGAGGCGCTCATGCGGTCGCGGTACACGGCGTTCGCCCTCGGCAACGCGGGCTACCTGCTGCGCACCTGGCACCCGGACACCCGGCCGCCCACGCTGGACCTGACCGACGGCCTGCGCTACACGAAGCTGGAGGTCCTGGCCAGCGACGGCGGCACGATGTTCCACACGGAGGGCACGGTGACGTTCCGCGCCCACTACCTCGACCGCGCCAAGCCGGGCGTCATGGAGGAGCACAGCCGCTTCGTCCGCGACGCCAACACCTGGCTCTACGTAGGCCCGATCCTCCACCCCTGACCCATACCGGATCTTGGATCGAAGTGTCGCTATTTCGGCCCAGCCATCCAAGATCTAGCGGTCCAGTCGAGCGGGTAGCGGCCGCCTCGGTAGCCTACCTGATCTTGCCCTGGAACGACTGACCCGAGGTACGGGTGAGGGTCGAAGCCGCACCCCGCCGACAAGGACGTGACATGGCGGAACAGCCGCAAACACTGCGCCCGGGTCCGGGTTCGATCCGGCGGCTGACCAGGCTGAGCTGTATGCCCACACGTTGTGGAAGCTACTGTTGGCCAGGCCGCAGGTACTCGACGGGCGTCCAGACCTCAGGCACGAGGCCGCGACAAGGTGGGCGAGGCCCTCGACCGTCCGGGCCTCACCGCCCGGGCCAGGCAGGAGCTGTCGAACGTCGCCTACGCGATCGAGATGGGCGACAGGTGAAGGAGGCCACCGTGGCTGACGGCGAGGACACGCCAGGACACGACACCGACCGTGCGGCAGCCGCCGCCGTAGCTGGCTTCGCCTTCGAGATGGGCATCCTCAAGCGGATGCGCCGGGCCGGCTGGTGGCATGCCGGCATCCGCGATCCCGAGTCGGTCGCCGAGCACAGCTTGCGCGTCAGCCAACTCGCGGCGCTCACCGGCGACCTGCCCCACACGGCGCGGCCCTATGTCACCGCTCCCGACCCGCTGACGATCACCGCCGATCAGACCGCCCGTCTACCGGATGCCGCCGCGAGGACGGTCCGCGAGGCAGTGGCGGAGTACGAGGCCCGGACCACGGTCGAGGCGCAGTGTGCCTACGACGCCGACAAGCTGGAGTGCCTCCTTCAAGCCGTCGAGTACAAGGCCGCGGGCAACGCCCACGTGCAAGGCTGGATCGACTCGTCCCGGCGCGCGTTGAAGACGCGGACAGCCGGACGGATCGCGGACGCGGCGTTGACCATCTCGCCGTTGGCGTGGCGCGACCGGTAGCACGCGGGTCAGGCGTCGAGGACGAGTTTGTTGGCTTCGATGGCCGAGGCCAGGATGTCGGGGATGCCGCCGGAGGCCAGGTTGACGTGGATCTCGACCTCGTCGGTGGCGCGCGAGATGGCCAGGTAGAGCATCGACAGCATCTGGCGCAGGCGGTTGGTGCTCCACGGGCCGCGCCGCACGGGGCGCAGGCCCGCCACGATCACGACGTCGAACTGCAGGCCCGCGACGTACTCGACGGGCGAGAGCACGATCGTCTTCTGGGCGTACCGCAGGCCGACGACGTCGTCGCGCGCCCGCAGGATCTGCGGCCGGACACTGTCGGCGTGGTCGAAGACGATCTCCTCGTACACCGTGAGGGCGTCCGGGTCGACCAGCACCACGGCGACGCGGCGGCTCTTGCCGCCCTTGTTCTCGGCCGCCTGCCTGCAGCGCCGCAGCACGGCCAGCGCCTCGTCGTAGCGGGTGCTGTGCCGGTAGACGGTGGGCACCGCCCGGGAGGGTCGGGAGCTGTCGACCGCGTCGAGGTCGAGCTCCCAGTCCTCGTCGAGGGACACCGCCGGGTAGCTGTGGTTGATGTGGCGCAACAGCGCGAGTACGTCCGGGGAGAACCGGTGCACCCGGGTGAGCGAGACCAGTTGGGAGGTGCCGAGCGACTTCGCGTCGCCGTTCGTGTCACCCCGCACGAGGCCGTTCGCGGGCACGCCGACGTAGGTCATCTGCGGCGACTGGCGCGGGTCGAGCGCGACGTACATGATCGGGTACTGGTCGACGTGCCGGTAGAAGTACTGGAGCACGAGCCGTTCCTGCCCGTTGAACAGGTGCAGCTCGTCCACGAAGATCCGGTCGTACCCCTGGGTCTTGCGCTCGTAGTTCCACCGCCAGGTGTCCACGGCGAGGAAGAAGTCGCTCATGATCTGGTCGTTGCTGATCAGGCCGTCGCGTTCGAGCCCCTGGATGTAGCGGGCGTACAGGTGCAGCACGAACCGCTTCTCGCGGTCGCTGTCCAGCGACATCATCCACGGCGACCGGGGCAGGTCCAGGTACTCGCGGTCCGCGTTGATGCCGGGCTTGATCTTCTCGGCGTTCAGCACGCAGGCGAACTCGTTGAGCAGCTCCCACTCGAACAGCCGCCGGTCGTCGGAGCCGGGCTCGCTCTCCACGGCCCGGACGAACTCCTCCCGGCAGCCGGCCCGAAACGCCGGCCATGCCTCCTCGATGACCTCGCTGAGCAGGTCGTCGACCCGCCGGAGCTGCTCCAGCATGCCCGTGCGGCTGTCCTCGCCGAGCAGACTCAGACCGGGCGGCGGGGGCGGCAGGTACTCCTGGGCCATGCCGAAGAGCGGCCAGACAGTGATCGAACCCGCGCAGTCGAACTCGTCGACGTCGCGCAGCGCCTCGTCGATCTGCTGGGCCATCGCCCAGCTGTGGGTGAGGAACAGCACCGAGATGTCCTCGCCGCGCCGCCGCGCCTCCTTGACCTCGTGGATGGCCTTGAGGACCAGGCACAGCGTCTTGCCCGTGCCGGCCGGGCCGCGCAGCTTGATCGGCCCGTCCGGTTCGAGCAGCAGGAACCGCCGCTGCTCCGGGGTGAGCAGCGGCAGCCACGCCGAGTACCCGCGGCCGCGGGCCACCTCGGCGAACGTCTCGTCGAGCGCCACCACCGACGTGCTGGGCTCGGCCGCCTCAGGCTCCTCGTCGGCGCGCCGGGACGCCTCGGCGAACGCGGCCTCCCACTGGTCCACCACGTCGAAGTACGCCGCGTAGTCGGGGCGGAACCGCTCCAGCGGCATCACGTGCTCGCGGGTGAGCTGCCAGTACACGAGGTCGTGGGTGCCCTGCGGCCGGTTCTCCGCCGTCCACCGCACGCCACCGCCGCGCTTGGTGGCGTAGAAGGCGAACAGATTCTTGTACTGGTAGCTGCTCCACCTGCGGTCCAGCTTCAGCGGCGGGCGGGTCGCCGCGACGGCCGCCAGGTGCATCCGCTTGAGCACCGCCTTGTTCATCCACAACGCGTTGTCGATGCCGTCGCTCGTCTGGTCGAACACGATGATGCGCGGCGAGTCCAGCGTGTCCGCCGCGTGCACGAAGTACGCGTAGTCGTCGACGTCCACGCGGGTGACGCGCCACGCTCGGCACCGTTCGCCGTCCATCTCGGTGAACCACTCGGCGCCGCCCTGCAGCAGGCAGGCGTGCAGCGAGGTCAGGGTGAAGACGTAGTCCATCCGCGTTCACTCCGTTCCGGTGTCGTCGAGCAGGTCGCGCACCAGCCGCGCCCGGCGCTCCTCGTAGGCGGTGGGCAGCCCGATGGCCGCGAAGACGTCCGCGAGCTGCTGGGTCAGCCGGTACACGTACGGCGGCAGCAGGTGGGCGACCCGGCGCGCCACGATGGCGTGGCTCAGCGTCTGGTGGTAGCTGATCGCGATCTGGGCACTGCGCGCCTCGCGGACGAGCCGCAGATAGGCGATGTACCCCGCGGTGTACGCGGGTCCGAACGAACTGATGAAGAACGCGTCGCCGGGCAGCTTCCCGGTGAGCCGACCGTTGATCTCGTCACGTAGCTGCTGGGCCGGGGACTTCTTCGCGCCGCGGGAGTAGAGGTGGGTCAGCGCCTCGAACTGCGCGACGTAGCCCTCCGCGTCGAGCGCGCGCAGGCCGTTCCGCAACTCCTGCGCCGCCGTCTCGACCGCCGCGCGCTCCTTGGGCGCCTCCAGCCGCAGGTACTCGATGATCTCGGCGGTCTCGCCGGAACGCACCCACTCCTCCACCGCGGATGCCATGAGCGGCCGGCGGTTGGTCCCCCGGCGCGGGTCGAGCTGGTTGACCAGCGCGGTGAGCCCTTGCAGCCGCTTGTCCCGGAACTGTTCGGCGATCTTCGGGAGGACGAAGTCGGCGGTGTAGTCCGCGATCGAGTACACCGGGACGTACGACACGATGCCGTGGTGCTTGTTGCGCGCCAGGTCGCAGTCGGCCGTGACGACGATGCCCAGCGCCGGCACATCGTGGCTGGCCACATACTCGGGCAGGAACGCGAACACGTCGCCCTGCCGCAGCGGCACCGTCCCGTCGTCCGCGACGACGCACTCCTCGTCCGCCGGCCCCACCCATCGCATGTGGACAGAGTCTGGCGCCCGGCCCCCGACCGGAGCATCGGCAGCAGGGACCGCATCGCCGGCCCGATCATCCCCCGCCCTCCGTCGTGCCCGGCCGACGTTCGGACCGTTAGGCGGGCTGTTCCGCGCGAAATTACGCGCGCGACTGTCCGAACGTCGGCCGCGACGAGCGGGGAGGATCCCCTTACCGGTGGGCGGCGGCTCGGTGGGCGTGGGTGAGGTCGCGGCGGGCGCGGAGCCAGGTCCGGGCGGAACCCACGGCCGGCAGGGTGTAGGCCGCGACCGCCAGGGCGGCCGCCATGGCGTACGCGGCGGTGTGGGTCGGGTGGGTGGCGACGTTGCCCAGGGCGCCGAGGACGGCGAAGACGCCGAGGAAGCCGGCCACGCGGCGCACCTCCGCCGGGTCGCCGTCCCGGGTGAGGCGCGTCGCGCCGATCAGCAGCCGGATCGCCGCGAACGCGAGCACCGCCGCGAGCACCAGCATCAAGATCGTGATCATGAAGTGCCGGTCGAACGCGGCGATCGCAAGAAGCGCGCCGGCGGCGTCGGCGGCGAGCGCCAGGGTGACGGTGGCGCCCGCCGCGAGGCGCACCGGCGTGGGCGGCGGACCGGTCCGGGCGGCGATCTGGGCCCGGGCGGCGGCCGGCACCGCGGG
>NZ_BAAALT010000281.1:0-17715 GCF_039528515.1 Luedemannella flava | reverse complement strand
TCGCGGCCGCGGTGGCGGTCGCGTTGCGGGGCGGCGCCTTGTCATCCGTCTCCGGCGGGGCGCCGACCAGGTAGTTCCACAGTGCCCAGAGCCGGTGCGGCACCTGGTTGACGGGCGTCGAGGTGAGCACGAGGACGCCGAACAGGCCGAGCAGGATCAGCAGCGGCACGGCGACGTACGAAGTGATCGCCGTGGCGAGCCCGGTGCCGACGCCCCGGCCCAGCCACCCGCCCGCGTGCTCGATGAGCCAGCCGTCGGTGGGCTGCTTGCGGCCCAGGTGCAGCAGGCCGGCGGCGGCCAGGCCCAGGGCGCCCCAGCCGACCAGGCCGCGACCGCCGCGGTGCTCCTCGTCGGGCGGCACGCGCATGAGCCGCACGGCGGCCACGAGCAGCAGCAGCGGCAGCGCCTTGGCGAGCTCGCCGATGCTGAACCGGGCCGCCTTGGCCAGCCAGTCGCCGACCGGCCCGGCCGAACCGAACCAGACGGCGACGGCGAGGATCGTGGCCAGCGCGGACACGACCTGGTCGGCGCCGTCGCGGCGCTGCTCGGGATCGATGTCGCGGGCGGTGGCGGCCTGCCGGCCGACGGCCCGGAACCCCCAGCCCACGGCGTGCGCGAGGCCCATCCACACGCTGCCGATCGCCGCGCCCAGATAGGACAGTGGGCCGGCGGCGGTGCGCCGGCGGGCGGCCGCCGTGCGCCGGGCCGTGACACGCCGGCCGCGCGCGGTCGTGGCCCGCGTGGACGCGGTCGTGCGGCGGGTGGTGGACGTGGACCGACCGGCGGCAGCGGCGCGTGACGAGGCGGCGCCCGAGCGCCGGCTCGCCGGAGAGGTGCGGCCCGCCATGGTCACACCGTAGCGGGACGGTGCCCCGTTTCCCTGACACGACGCGCACTCACGACGGATCGACCGGCCTTGACACGTCCCGCCCCGACGAAGCATGCTACGCCGTACGTAGTACGCGCCACGTAGCACGGGAGGGCATCTTGGCGGGCCTGCAGCCACCGCCGCCCCGCCACCGCATGAGCGAGGGCGCGAGGCGCGTCGTGCTCGCGCTCTATCCGCCTGTCGTCCGCGAGCGGTACGGCGACGAGATCGCCGACCTGCTCACCGCCTCCCAGCGGCCGTGGCGGGACCTCGCCGACACCGCCTGGTGCGGCCTGACCGAAAGGGTGACGACCGTGGGTCCGACCGAGCTGCGCGCCACCGGCAGGCACCTGTGGACCACGGTCCGCACGACGCTGCTGGTCGCCCTGTCCCTGGCGGTGCTCCTCGCCCTGCTGATGGTCATCCCGTTCGCGGCGGTACCCCTCGCGGCGCTGCTCGGCTGGCTGGCCGGGCGCCGGCTGCGCCCGTGGTGGCTGCCGGTTACGCTCGGCGTCGGCCTGGCGGTGGCCGCGCTCACCGGGATGCCCGAGGCGTTCGGCGGCGGGCTGGGCTCACCCGGCGCGCGGGCGTTCCTCGCCATCGGGCTCGGCGGCACCGTCGCGGTCGCGCTGCTCACGGCCGGGCTGGCCGGCGTGACCCGGCTGTCCGATCCGGCGCGCCGGTGGCTGGTCGCCGTGGTGTGCGTGGTCGGCGCGTTGACCACAGTGGAGCTCGCGTCGATCACGTACGTCCTCGGGCACTTCACGCCGGCCGAGGCGCCCCGGGGACATGCCCTGCAGTGGTACCTCAGTGCCATGACCCCGCTGCCGATGAACCTCGGCGGCGTGCGGCCGGACGACCCCGACAGGCTCGGCGCGGGTTTCCACGTCCCGGACGCGCTGGAGGCGCTGCCCGGCCTGGTCAGCGTCGTGCTGGCGTTCGTCGCCGCGGGCACGTACGCGGCCCGCCGCAAGGCGGTCGACGACATGGTGACGGCCTCGCGCCGCTAGGCGGCCGCCGTTCGCCGGCCCCACGGCTTGAACACCGACACGATCGTGGCGAACGCGAGCAGCGTGGTGGACACGATCGGCGCCGCGAGCAGGCTGGCCCGCTGCCGGGCCGGCAGGTCGGCGCCGAGGTGCAACGCGTCGAGCAGCAGCGGGCGTAGCGCGATGAGCACCAGCAGCAGGAACGCGGTCGAAATGACCAGCTTGACGGCCACCCACCAGTAGCGGATGAGGCCCCACTTCGTGCCCACCGCGTTGACCACGCCGATCACCCACATCACCAGGGCCAGTGGCGCGAACAGCACGAGGCCGATCAGCCCCGTGGCCGGGTACACCACGGCGGGGTCGAACCCCGCCATGCCCGCGGCGCCGAGGGTGAGCAGCACGAGGTCGGCCCCCAGCAGCCCGACCGAGGTGATCACGTGCAGGGTGAGGACGACCTTGCGCCAGCGGGGAGTGAGCGTCACGGGCCCAGCCTTCCGCACGCCCGCCGGCCGGTCATCCGCCCGGCGCCGTATCCCCGCCTACGCCGGTGGGAGTACGCCCGGCGCTCAGGGCAGCGTGAGGATGACCGGGCCGTCGGCGGTGATGGCCACGGTGTGCTCGGCGTGCGCCGCGCGGCTGCCGTCGACCGTGACCACGGTCCACCCGTCGTCGGCCGTGGCGCAGCGGCGCCCGCCGCCGGCCATGAGCATCGGCTCGATCGCGATCACGAGCCCTTCGACGAGGGGTCGGCCCCGGCCGGGGCGGCCGGCGTTGGGCACGTCCGGCTCCTCGTGCATGGCGGTGCCGATGCCGTGCCCGCCCAGCCCCGCCGGCAGGCCGTAGTCGTGGGCGTCCGCGACCTGCTGGATGGCGCGCGAGATGTCGCCCATGCGGTTGCCGGGCCGGGCCTGCGCGATGCCGGCGGCCAGGGCCGCGTCCGTGGTGGCCGCGAGGTGCGCCGACGCCCCGTCGACGGAGCCGATCGCCACCGTCACGGCGGCATCGCCGTGGTACCCGTCGACGTGGGCGCCGCAGTCGATGGACAGCAGGTCGCCCTCGACCAGGGCCCGCCGGGTCGGCAGGCCGTGCACGATCTGATCGTTCACCGACAGGCACACCACCCCCGGGTACGGCGTGGGGGCCCAGGACGGCTGGTAGCCGAGGAACGACGGCTTCGCGCCGGCCTCGGAGATCACCGTGGCGGCCAGCTCGTCGAGCTCGATCAGGCGGACCCCGGGCCGGGCGGCGGCCGTCAGCGCGGCGAGCGCCCGCGCCACGACCCGACCCGCCTCGCGCATCACCGCGATCTCCGCGGCGGACTTCAACGTCACCATGACAGGTATTTTAATACCAGGATTATTATCGGCACCATGGTGCGTACCCCCCTGACCGCCGAGGAGCGCGAGCGCGGCCTCGCCCTCGGCCGCGCCCTACGCCGCGCGCGGGGCACCCGCAGCGGCGCCGACGTCGCCCTCGCGGCCGGCATCTCGCTGGACACGCTGCGCAAGATCGAGCGGGGGGCCATCGCGACCCCGGCGTTCTTCACCGTTGTCGCGCTGGCCCGCGTACTCGAACTTGATCTCAACGACCTCGCGGGCCTGATGGACCCAGTCCTGGCCTCCTAGACCTCGACGACCGTCGGGACGATCATCGGACGGCGGCGGTAGGTCTCGTTGACCCAGCGACCGACCGTGCGGCGCACCACCTGCTGGAGCTGGTGGACGTCGGTGATGTTGTCCTCGGCGGCGCGGTTGAGCGCCTCGGTGACCAGCGGCAGCACCGCGTCGAAGACGGCCGGGTCCTCGGAGAAACCCTTCGCCGAGACGGTCGGCCCGCCCACGACCTTGCCGGTCACCGAGTCGACGACCACGGTCGCCGAGATGAACCCACCGTCGCCCAGGATGCGCCGCTCGGTGAGCAGGCTCTCGCCCACGTCGCCGACGGCCAGGCCGTCCACGTACACGTAGCGGCTCTTCACGTGGCCGACCACGGCGGCCTTGCCGTCGACGAGGTCCACCACGTCGCCGTCCTCGCAGAGCACGACCCGCTCCGGGGCCACCCCCGCCTCGATGCCCAGCCGGGCGTGCGCGCGCAGGTGGCGCCACTCGCCGTGGACCGGCATGAAGTTGCGCGGCTTGACGACGTTGAGCAGGTAGAGCAGCTCGCCGGCCGGCGAGTGGCCCGAGACGTGCACCTTGGCGACATCCTTGTGCACGACGAACGCGCCCGCGCGGGAGAGCTGGTTGATGACCCGGTAGACGGCGGTCTCGTTGCCGGGCACGAGCGAGCTGGCCAGCACGACCGTGTCGCCCGCGCCGACCGAGATGTGCCGGTGGTCGCCGGTGGCCATGCGGCCCAGTGCGCTCATCGGCTCGCCCTGCGAGCCGGTCGACATGAGCACGATCTGGTGCGGCGGCAGGTTGGTCGCGTCGTCGAGGCCGACCACGAGGCCGCCGGGGATGCGCAGCAGGCCGAGGTCGCGGGCGATGCCCATGTTGCGCACCATGGAGCGGCCGATGAAGGCCACCTTGCGGCCGTGCGCGTGGGCCGCCTCCAGCACCTGCTGCACGCGGTGCACGTGCGAGGCGAACGACGCGACGATGATGCGCCCGGTCGCCTTCGCGAAGATCGAGTCGAGGACGGGGCCGATCTCGCGCTCCGGCGTCACGAAGCCGGGGATCTCGGCGTTCGTGGAGTCCGACAGCAGCAGGGAGACGCCTTCGGCGCCGAGCCGCGCGAAGCCCGCGAGGTCGGTGATGCGCCCGTCGAGGGGCAACTGGTCCATCTTGAAGTCGCCGGTGTGCAGCACCGTGCCGGCCGGCGTCTTGATGGCCACCGCGAGCGCGTCCGGGATGGAGTGGTTGACCGCGAAGAACTCGCAGGCGAACGGCCCGAGCCGCTCCCCCTGCCCGGCGTCGACCGTCAGCGTGTACGGCTCGATGCGCCGCTCGGCGAGCTTCGCCTCGACCAGAGCGAGGGTGAACCGCGAGCCCACGAGCGGGATGTCGGGCTTGTGCGCGAGCAGGTAGGGCACCGCGCCGATGTGGTCCTCGTGCCCGTGCGTGAGCACGATGGCCTGCACGTCGTCGAGGCGGTCGAGGATCGGCGCGAAGTCGGGCAGGATCAGGTCGACACCGGGCTGGTCGACGTCCGGGAAGAGCACGCCGCAGTCGACGATCAACAACTTCCCGTCGTACTCGAAGACGGTCATGTTGCGGCCGATCGCGCCGAGCCCGCCCAGCGGGATCACCCGCAGCCCGCCCTGCGGCAGCGGCGGCGGCGCGTCAAGATCCAAATGCGCCTCGGTCATGCCGCCACCCCCCGCTCCAGCGGGAGGCCCGCGTCGGCGCAGTCGGCACGCAACTGCTCCAGCTCGGCCTCCGTGGCGTCGACCAGCGGCGAGCGCACCGGCCCCGCCGGCAGCCCGATCTCCTTGAGCCCCGCCTTCACGAGGATGGTGCCCGGCGACCGGAAGATGCCCACGAACAGGGGCAACAACCTCCGGTGCAGGTCCAGCGCCGTGGCCACGTCACCGTTCGCGTGGGCTTCGATCATGAGCTTCGTGAGTACGCCGGTGAAGTGCGTGGACGTGCCCACCACCCCGACGGCGCCCACCGACAGCAGCGGCAGGGTCAGCGAGTCCTCGCCCGAGTAGTACGCGAGGTCGGTGCGCTTGAGCACCCACGAGCTGGCGGTGAGGTCGCCCTTGGCGTCCTTCACGGCGACGATGCGCTCGTGCTCGGCGAGCCGGACGAGCGTCTCGGTGGCGATCGGGATGCCGGACCGGTGCGGGATGTCGTAGAGCATCACCGGCAGGCCGACCGCGTCAGCCACGGCCGTGAAGTGGCGCAGCAGGCCCGACTGCGGGGGCTTGTTGTAGTACGGCGTGACGACGAGCAGGCCGTGCACGCCGGCCTTCTCGGCCGCGCGGGCCAGCTCGATCGTGTGGTGCGTGTCGTTGGTGCCGACGCCGGCCACCACCCGGGCGCGGTCGCCGACGGCCTCGACGACGGTCCGCAGGAGCGACTCCTTCTCGGCGTCGGTCGTGGTGGGCGACTCGCCGGCCGTGCCGTTGATCACAAGCGTGTCGTTGTGCTGGTCATCGACGAGGTGGGCGGCCAGCCGCGCGGCACCGTCAAGATCAAGTGCGCCGTCGTCGCGCATGGGGGTGACCATGGCGGTGATCAGGCGGCCGAACGGCCGCGGCGCGTCGGTGGCGTGCGTCATGCACATAAACCTAGCGGACCCCCGCCCGCCACTCTGGGCCGTATCCGTGACTGCGCACCGGCATCCCCGGCCGCCCGCGTCGACCGCGCGACGGCATTTTCGGCCAGGACCGCAGCCCACGGCGCTTTGTCCTGAATCCGGCGCCCAGGACGACGGAAACCCGCTGCTGGCGACCGTTACCCCCGAATGGCGGCACGCCGACCGGGCGAACAACTGTCCGGGAACGGACAGTTACCCGCTTCAGAGCAGGTCGACGACCATGTACACGGTGGCCTCCGTGACCACCGCCATGTCCCCGTACGTGCGATCCACCACGACCAGGGCCCGGTCGCCGGCCGACAGGGCGCCGGCATAGACGTCGTAGTACGTGTCGTCGCGCAGCTCCCAGTCCGGGCCGCCGTTGATGGCGTCCTGAAGGTACGGGAAGCCGCCCTGCAGGCGGGTGGGTACCGGCGCGACGGACCGGTTCGGGTCGAGGCGGGTCAGAAAGGGCCGCAGGCACGTCTCCGACGTCGTGAACTTCAGGAACAGCCGGCTGGACGGCCCGGCCCGGCCCGCCATCTCCCGGTGCAGCACGTTCCTGGCGTCGCACGGCAGTGTGACGGCGAACCACGGCGGGATGTCCGCCGCGGCCGGCGTCGCCCACACGACCTCGCGGGGTGTCGTCAGCACCGCCACCGACGCGCCCCCGGCGGCGGCCGCGAGCGTCGCCACCACGCCCAGCGCGGCGGTCAGGGCGATGACCCAACCGGGGACGCGACGAACCGTAACTCCATGATCCACGTCCGGGATTGAACCACGCGACCGCGCCCGGCGGTGCCCCGTGACTCGGGGCGCCGCAGGTCAGCCCTCGTGGGCCAACGGGCTCGCGGCGATCTCGGTGCCGTCCGGCAGGGACGAGATCGTGAAGTCGGCGAACACGTTGGGCGCCACGTCCTTGAGCTGGCGCAGGCACTCGACGGCCAGCTCGCGGATCTCGACGTCCGCGTGCTCGGTCGCGCGCATCGCGATGAAGTGCCGCCAGGCGCGGTAGTTGCCGGTGACCACGATGCGGGTCTCGGTCGCGTTGGGCAGCACGGCGCGGGCCGCCTGCCGGGCCTGCTTGCGGCGCAGGGTCGCGTTCTCCACCTCGGCGAAGCGGTTCTCCAGGCCGGCCAGCAGATCGTTGTACGCCTGGACGCTGGCCTCGGTGGCGGCCACGAAGAGCTTGTGCAGCTCCGGGTCGTCGGCGATGACGTCGGGCTCGACCATGGCCGCCTGGCGCTCGGGCACGTAGCGCTGCGACAGCTGCGAGTACGAGAAGTGGCGGTGGCGGATCAGCTCGTGGGTGAACGAGCGGGAGACGCCGGTGAAGTAGAAGGTCACCGTGCCGTGCTCGAGCACGGACAGGTGGCCGACCTCGAGGATGTGCGCCAGGTAGCCGGCGTTGGTGGCGGTGGCCGGGTTCGGCTTGGACCACGACTGGTAGCAGGCACGACCCGCGAACTCGGCGAGCGCCTGCCCACCGTCCGCGTCAGTCGACCACGGCACGTCCGGTGGCGCCTGGAACTGCGTAAACCCGATCAACTGAACCCGCGGCTCGACCATCTCCGGCATGGCGACACAGTAGCGGGCCTGGTCGGAGGACTCCTAGCCGGCACATCGGGCGTCCCACGATCCAGATCGCCCCGTGACATCACGGGTTGTGTCAAGGCGACATCACACTGCCCTTGCGATGACGTCATGCACGATGTCATAGTGGCGTCATGGATCTGACGACGTACCTCGAAGGTCTGCGCCGCGACCTGAACGCGGCGGCCGCCCCGGGAGGGCCGGACGTGGCCCGCGCGGCAGACCTCATCACGGGCGCCCTCGACGCACCGGCGCGGCTCGTGCTGCTGGAGGCGCTCACCGACGCCGCCGCCGAGATCACCACGCGGCTCGACGGGCCGAGCGTGGAGGTCCGGCTGCGCGGCCGGGACGCCCAGTTCGTGGTGACCCGGCCGGCGGCCACGCCGACGCCGACCGCGCCGCCCGCAGACGCCCCCACCGACGCGCCGACTGCTCCCGAGGGCGACGCCGGCGACGTCGCCCGCATCACGCTGCGCATCCCCGAGCAGCTCAAGACCGCCGTGGAGCGCGCGGCCGCGACCGAGGGTGTCTCGGTCAACGCCTGGCTCGTGCGCGCCATCGGCGCCGTCCTCAACGGGCCGCCGCCCATGCCGCCGCCGCCGGCCGGCTGGGGACCCACGCCGCCGCCCTGGCCGGGCGGCCCCCACCGGGGCGGCCCCGGTCGCACGACCCACGGGCCGGGTCACCACGTGACCGGTTACGCCCAGGCCTGACCCCTCCGACCGCGGAAGCGAGGACCCCATGACCGCCAACCACAACCAGTACGACTTCCCGACCGAGTCGCCCCTGACCGCTTCGGTGAAGCTCGGCGCGGGCCTGATCATGGTCACGGCGGAGGAGCGCGCCAGCGCCACCGTGACGATCAGCCCGATCGACAACAGCGAGGCCGGCCGGAAGGCCGCCGCCGGCACCACCGTCGAGCTGCGCGGCAAGGATCTGCTCATCGAGGCCCCCGAGGTCTCGGGCGGGTGGCCGCTGCGGCGCGGCGCCCGGCTGCGCGTCGACGTGCGCCTGCCGCTGGACTCGTCGCTGCGGGCCCGGTCGGGCTCGTCCGACGTGCGGTGCGAGGGCCGGCTGCGCGACGTCAGC
Organism: Luedemannella flava; assembly: GCF_039528515.1. Classification (NCBI taxonomy): domain Bacteria; kingdom Bacillati; phylum Actinomycetota; class Actinomycetes; order Micromonosporales; family Micromonosporaceae; genus Luedemannella; species Luedemannella flava. Next base: position 8,928 of record NZ_BAAALT010000281.1, on the reverse strand, counting down.
CTGCAGAGCGGGGCCGGCGACCTGTCCCTCGACGAGGCCACCGGCGACGTCTCCGCCACCACCGGCAGCGGCGACGTCCGCGCCGGCCAGGTCGGCGGCTCGCTACGGATGACCACCGGCTCCGGCGACGTCGGCGCGCACCGCGTCGGCGGCCCGCTGTCGGTCAACACCGCGAGCGGCGACGTCCGCGTCGGCGAGGTCGGCGGCGACGTCAACATCAAGGCCGCCGCCGCCGACGTCCGCCTGGGCGCCGTCCGACGTGACATCAAGATCAACTCGGCGTCCGGCGACGTGGTGCTCGGGGTGCCGGCCGGCACGCCCGTCTGGCTCGACCTGCACTCCCTGTCCGGCGACGCGCGCAGCGAGCTGACCCCGACGGGCGCCGCTCCCACCGGCGCCACGCCCGTCCGGCTCCAGGTCCGCTCCCTGAGCGGCGACATCCGCGTCCACACCGCCACCCAGGTCACCACCTGACCGGCCCTGACCACCGCCGCCCCGCGCCCACCCGGCGGGGCGGCCCTTCCCGGCCCGCCGTACCGTTTGCCCCCCGTCACCACGCCGCGTCGCACCATCACCACGTCGAACCTCGCCGCGTCGCACCGCCGCGTCCACCCGCCGCGTCTCGGCACGGTGGCGGGGTTGCCGCGGCGCGAGCCGCCTGATGTGCGCAGGTGGCGCGGGGAGGGTGTGGTGGCTAGACGTAGAGCCAGTCGAAGGGGGCCCAGGGGAGGTTGCGGATGACCGAGAAGACCATCCAGACCGCGAGGAAGATCGCGATCACCCGGGACGTGATGCGGGGCGCCGGGAGGGTACGGCCGAAGGTCGCCTGGGCGAACCAGGCGATGTAGATCCAGACCAGGAACGGGGCCGCGAACACGGCCATCGCGTGGTGGCGCGCGGCGGCCGGCAGGTTGCCGTGCATGAGGTAGAAGAAGGCGCGGGTGCCGCCGCAGCCGGGGCAGTCGAACCCGGTCGTCAGCTTGATGACGCAGGTCGGCACGCTCGACGCGTTGGAGTCGGTCGGGTCGGTGGCGAGCACCAGGGCCGCGCCGCCGGCGAAGCAGGCCGCGACCCCGACCGGCCCCGCCCAGCCGGGCATCCAGTTGACGAACCGCGTCACCGCGCGCGTGAACCGGTTCTGGGAAGGCGCCACGTACTGCGGGTAGGCGGCCGCGTACGCCAGCCCGACCTCGTGGCCGGTCAGCCGACCGGCCCCGTGCGTCGCCAGCTCGTCGTGAGCATGTTCGACGGGCGCGCCTGCTTCGGGCGCGCCCGGACCACCGGCCAGCGTCTGGGTCACGCCCTACACCGTACCTCCCGAGTGCCGCAGCGCGACCCCCAGTGCGGACGCTAGATCACCACTCTCGGGGGGCGCGATCGAGCCCAGCCCGAGCCACGCGGCGAGGTCGCCGAGCGCGTCGGCGAGCGCGGGCGCCACGTCCGCGACCGGCTGCCCGGGCTCCAGCCAGGCGCCGGGGACCCGCAGCACCCCGGCGCGCCGGTCGGCCTTCAGGTCGACGCGGGCCACGAGCTGGTCGCCGAGCAGGAACGGCAGCACGTAGTAGCCGTGCACGCGCAGGTGTGCCGGCACGTAGATCTCGATCCGGTACCGGAAGTTGAACAGGCGCTCGGTGCGGTCGCGCTCCCAGACCAGCGGGTCGAACGGGCTGACCAGGGCGGCCGCGTGCACCCGCCGGGGCAGCTTCGCGTCGGCGTGCAGGTAGGCGCGGGGCTTCCAGCCGGGGACCGTGACCGGGCGCAGCGCGCCCTCCTCGACCAGTTCGGCGATGGCCTGCCGGGCCCCGGCCACCGGCAGCCGGAAGTAGTCGCGCAGTTCGGTCTCGGCGGCGACGCCGAGCGCCGCGGCGGAGATCCGGACCAGCTCCCGGTGCGCGTCCGGCACGGTCGGCGTCGGTGTGTCGAGGACAGCTCTGGGCAGCACCCGTTCCGTCAGGTCGTACGTACGGGTGAAGGTGTTGTCGCGGGTGGCGGCCGACACGTCGCCGCACCAGAACAGGTATTCCAGCGCGTGCTTGGCCTCCGACCAGTTCCACCCCCAGTCGGTCTTGGGGCGGCGCGCGTCCTCCTCGACCTCGGCGGCGGTGACCGGCCCCTTCGCCGCGACCTCGTCGAGCACCCAGCGGACGAAGTCGGGCCGCTCGGTCGCGATGCGCCGCATGCCGCCCCACGCCTCGTCGCGCGCCCGGGCCATGCGCCAGCGCAGCAGCGGCTGCAGGGTCACCGGCAGCAACGAGGCGGCGTGACCCCAGTATTCGAACAGCTCGCGGGGGCGGCGGTAGGCGGCGTGGTCGAGCAGGTCGGTCGGGTAGGAACCGAGGCGACTGAACAACGGCAGGTAGTGGGCGCGCTGCAGCACGTTCACCGAGTCCATCTGGATGACGCCGGTGCGGTCGACCACGCGACGCAGGTGCCGGCGGCTGGGCACGCCGACCGGGCGCCGGTCGGCGAACCCCTGCGCGGCGAGCGCGATGCGGCGGGCCTGGGCGGGCGAGATGGAGTCGGTCATCAGGGAGCAGGCTAGCGACCGGGTCCGACAACCTACGTCGGGACGGCGACGACCCGCGGGCTCTCCCGCGGGCGGTCCGCCGACGCGGCGGCGCCCGGCACGGGCAGCCCGATGAGCAGCGCCAGGCTGGCCCAGACGTAGCTGTTGCTGAGCAGCCAGCCCCAGGGCGAGTCGTAGGAGGTGGCGAAGACCCAGACGAGGCGGCTGCACAGCAGCGCGTACACGGCGGCGGCGAAGGCGAGCAGGCCGCGCCGTCGCCGCGTGGTCGAAGCCCCAGCGGCCCGGTCGACGAGCAGCACGAGCGCGGGCCCGAGCCAGACGAGGTGGTGCACCCAGGTCACCGGGCTGATGAGGCAGCCCAGCACGCCGGTGAGCGCGAACCCGCTGAACTCGTCGCCGGCCGCGACGGCGCGCCGGCTGCGCACGAACCACACGGCCAGCGACGCGACGACGGTGAGGCCCCACAGCGCGGTCGACGGGTGCCCGGGGTTGAGCCGCGCGACGGCGCCCTGCAGCGACTGGTTGGAGATGAACGCGAGGTCGCCGACGCGGTCGGTGTTCCACAACGCCTCAGTCCAGAAGACCAGCGACATGTCGGGCATGAGAGCCGCCGCGACCAGCGTGGCGACGGCCGCGGTCGCGGCGGCCACGATGGCGGCCCGCCAGCGCCTGGTGACCAGCAGGTACACGATGAAGATGCCCGGGGTGAGCTTGATCGCGGTGGCCAGGCCGACGCCGACGCCCGCCCAGCGGCGACCGCGGGCGACGCCGAGCAGCAGGTCGCCCCCGACGAGGGCGAGCAGCAGGAGGTTCACCTGTCCGAAGTTCACCGTCTCGCGGACCGGCTCGAAGGCGATGGTGAGCGCGGCGGCGAGCCCCAGGGCGTACCAGGTGGTCCAGCCCTGACGGCGGATCGTGGGTGACAGCAGCCACCAGAGGACGAGCAGCGTGGCGGGGATCGTGGCGGCGACGCTGACCACCTGGGCGGCGGTCAGGCTGAGCACCGCCATGGGCGCCATGACCAGCGCCGCGAACGGCGGGTACGTGAAGCCGTAGTAGCTGTTGTCGACGACGAAGTCGTAGAGCGAGCCGCGCCCGTCCGCCCAGTAGTTGATCGCGCCGTGGTAGACGCGCAGGTCGAAGAAGCCGTGCCGCGCCGAGACGAGGACCGCGAAGACGCCCGTGACCAGGGCCAGGCCGCACACCACGGCCACCCGTCGCCAGGTCATCGGACCCCTCCCTCCTGCTCCCTCGCCCCGTGCGCGCCCGTAGGCTCACCAACCATGGCGCTCGGGTATGTCCGCGACGCGCGTCCCGACGACGCCGGCGAGATCGCGCGAATTCAGCTCAGTACGTGGCGGCACGCCTACCGGCGGCTGTTGCCCCGGCGGATCCTCGACGAGCTGGGCGAGGAGTGGATGGCCGAGCAGTGGCTCGCCGCCATCACCGCGCCGCCGTCACCGCGCCACCGCGTACTTGTCGCCGTGGAGCAGGCCCAGGAATCCTACCTGGTCGGGTTCGTGGCCTCGGGCGATGCCGACGAGGCCGCCCTGGCGGCCGACGAGGCTCTCGCCGACCTCGGCACGGGTGTGGTGTCCATCACGGACCTGCTGGTCGAGCCCCGCTGGCAGCGGCGCGGGCACGGCAGCCGGCTGCTCGCGGCGAGCGCCGACCTGTGGCGCGAGGACGGCTTCGCCACGGCGCTGGCGTGGGCGTTCGACGCCGACGCCGCGATGTCCGGTTTTCTCACCTCGGCCGGGTGGGCGCCGGACGGGACAACCCGGGCGCTCGACGTCGATGACCTGTTGGTGCCGCAATCACGACTGCATTGCAGCTTGCAGTGAACTTTCTGCCACACTGTTCGACCGTGAAGACCCGCAGAGCCACCCGTACCGGCGTCGGCGCCGTACTCGCCGCCGTCGTCCTGTTTGCCCTGGCCGGGTGCATGAAGATGAACATCGACCTCAAGATCGACGGCGATGTCGTCAACGGCACCATGATCATGGCTGTCGACAAGAAGCTCGTCGCCATGAGCGGTCAGAGCGAGAGCCAGATCATCGACGAGATGACCAAGAACGCGCCCAATGAGCCGGGCGTGACCAGCGAGAAGTATGACGACGGGACCTTCGTCGGGAAGAAGTTCAACCTCGACAAGGTGCCGCTGGACAAGATGTCCGAGGGCCAGGACAAGGACGAGCTCAAGATCGTCCACGACAAGGCCGCCAAGAAGTACACCGTCACGGGCACCATGGACCTCACCGAGATCAAGGCCGACGACCCCACCACGGCCGCCTTCATGGGCAGCCTGGACATCAAGGTCGCGATCACGTTCCCCGGCAAGGTCATCGAGCACAACGGCGAGCTGAACGGCAACACGGTGACGTGGAAGCCGAAGGCCGGCGTGAAGACCGACCTCAAGGCCGTCGCCGAGGAGGGCTCGGCGCTGTCCGTGCTGACCGGCGGCTCGGGCTCGTCGAACACCGTGCTCATCGCGGGCATCGTGGGCGGCGGCGTCCTGCTTCTGATCATCATCATCGTGGTGATCGTGCTGCTCAGCAAGCGTAGGAAGCAGCCCGCCTACCCGACCGACCCGTACGCGGCCCAGGGCTACCCCGCCCCCGGCGCCTACCCCGGGTCCCCCGCCGGCTACCCGGCGACCGGCTCCCCCGCCGGTTACCCCGGCACGCCGGGATCACCCGCCGGATACCCGGGCACGCCCGCCAGCGCCCCGCCGGCCGGCGGCGTCTACGGCTCCCCGCAGCCGCAGTACCCGCCGCAGCAGCCCCAGTACCCGCCGCAGCAGCCGTACCAGCAGCAGCAGCCGTACCAGCAGCAGCAGCCGCAGTACCCCCAGCAGCAGTACCCGCCCGCGTCCTGGCCGCCCAACCAGCCCGGCGCGTGACAACGTGACGAACGAGGGCCCGGTGGCACGACGCCACCGGGCCCTCGTCGTTCGTGGCTAGAGACCGAGCAGCGGGCCGAGGCCCACCGTCAGGCCGGGCCGGTTGACCACCGCGCGGACGGCGAGCAGCACCCCGGGCATGAAGGACTTCCGGTCGTACGAGTCGTGCCGGACCGTCAGCGTCTCCCCACCCGTGCCGAACAGCACCTCCTGGTGCGCCACCAGCCCGGTCGCGCGCAGCGAGTGCACGCGCACCCCGCCGACGTCGCTGCCGCGGGCGCCGAGCAGCTCCTCCTTGGTGGCGTCGGGCATCGCGGGCAGGCCGGCGTCGGCCCGGGCGGCGGCGATCATCTCGGCCGTGCGCAGCGCGGTGCCGCTCGGCGCGTCCACCTTCTGCGGGTGGTGCATCTCGACGATCTCCACCGACTCGAACCAGCGCGCCGCCTTCGCGGCGAACTCCATCATGAGTACGGCGCCGACCGCGAAGTTCGGCGCGATCACCACACCGAGCTCGGGCTTGTGGGCGAGCCACTGGCGCACCCGCTCGTAGCGTGCCTCGGTGAAGCCGCTCGTGCCGACCACCACGTTGATGTTCTGGTCGATGCACCAGTGCACGTGGTCCATGACGGTGTCCGGCGTCGTGAAGTCGACGACCACATCAGCGCCGGCATCGGAGATGTTGAACAGCCAGTCGCCGGCGTCGACCATCGCGACGAGCTCCATGTCGGTGGCGGCGTCCACCGCGCGGCAGGCCTCGGCGCCCATGCGGCCCCGGGCGCCCAGCACGCCGACCCGGATCGGCTCGGCCGGTTGTGTTTCCTCAGTCACGGCCCTAAACCTATCGGAAAGGGCGCGCCGAGCAGGTCAGGCCTTCCAGCCCGCCGCTTTCGCCAGGTCGAGCGCGTACTCGGGCATCCACTGGCCGGCGGCCGGGCCGCCGTTGCACGCGCCGTCCGACTCCCCCACGACCTTCACCCACAGGTACGCGTCGGCGTGCTTGTACTTCGTGGCGGCCGTGGGCCGGGCGCCGAGCGCCCGACCGGGCGGATTGCACCACTCGCCGGCCGGGCCCCTGCCGTTGCGGCTGGTGTCCACGACGTACCCGTGGCTCCCGCCGATCCTCCTCGCGATCGACTCGCCGTAGGCGCCGGACTCCGCGGTGGTGACGAAGTTCGACACGTTGAGGGCGAAGCCGCGGGCCCTGGCGACGCCCGCCTTCTTGAGCCGGGCGGCCATCTCGGTGGCGCTGAGCCAGTCGGCGTGCCCGGCGTCGAGGTAGGTGACCGCGCCCGTGCGGGAGAGCCTGTCGACGGCGTACCTCAGGTTGGCGTAGCGGGCGGACACGTCGCCGCAGAGCTGCGCCAGCGCGTCGGGTTCCAGGATCACCACGGCCCTGGCGTCGCCGACGCCGGCGGCGAACTTCGTGATCCAGGCGCGGTAGTCGGCATTGCCGGCCGCCCCGCCGCCGGAGTGCCCGCCGCAGTCGCGGTGCGGCATGTTGTACGCCACGAGGACCGCCGTCCGGCCCTCGGCGGCGGCGGCCGAGACGACCGTCCGCACGTCGCTGGCCGGGTCGGCGTTCCAGTCGCCGAACCAGGTCGCCACCGGGGTGTCCGCCACCTTCTGCATGATCGCGGCGTCCGCCGGCCGCCCCGCGCGCCACTCCCGCGCCTGGTTGGCCGCGCTGGCGTTGGGGCCGTAGAAGGTCGCGCCGGCGAGCGGATTGCCCGCGGCGGCCGAGGGCTTCGCACTGGCCGACGGCTTCGCCGAGGCGGACGGGGTCGTCGTGCCGCCGGACGGCACGCCGGCGGCCACGGGCCCGGTGGCGCCGGCGGACGTGTCCGCGCCCTGCGGGTCTGGGCCGCGGCTCAGCAGGACCACCGCGGCGACCGCGGCGACCGCGAGGGCGGCGCCCGCGCCCAGCCAGGGTCCGAGCCGGCGACCGCCCGGTCGCCGGTGGGTGTGGACCCGCTCGGGTTGCTGGGTCTGCGTCACGGTTCTCCCGGGGCGGAGGGGCACCGACAGGCTACAGGTTGGGCAGGGAGGAGCCGATCGCGGCGAGCGACATGGGCCGGCCGAGCACCTCGGCGGCGATCTCCCGGACCTGGTCCGGCGTCACCGCGTCGACGCGGTCGAGCAGGTCGTTGACCGACAGCAGCTCGTCGTAGAGCATCTCGCTCTTGGCCAGGCGGGTCATCCGCGAGCCGGTGTCCTCCAGGCCGAGGACCAGCGCGCCCTTGAGCATCCCCTTGCCCCGGCGCACCTCCTCCTCGGTGAGCCCGTCCGCCGCGACCGCGGCGAGCTGCTCGCGGGCCAGGGTGAGCACCTCGTCGACCTTGCCGGGCGCGCAGCCGGCATACACGCCGAACAGGCCGGTGCCCGAGTACTGCGCGGTGTAGGAGTAGATCGAGTAGGCCAGGCCGCGCTTCTCGCGGATCTCCTGGAACAGCCGCGCGGACATGCCGCCGCCGACCACGTTGTTGAGCACGCCCAGCGCGAAGCGCCGCTCGTCGTCGCGGGCCAGCGCCGGGCAGCCCATCAGCACGTGCGCCTGCTCGGTGTCCTTCTCGCGGACGATCACCCGGGGGGCCGGGGAAAGGTCGGGCGCCGGGTCGGTGCGGCGCGGCAGCGGCGCGGCCGGGGCGACGAACCGGTCGGAACGGCCGATCACGTCCTCGACGAGGCGTACCACGGTGTCGTGGTCGAGGTTGCCCGCGGCCGCGACCACGAGAGCCGGGCCCCGGTAACGCTCGTGGTAGAAGTCCAGGATGGACTGCCGGCTCATCGCGCCGATGGTCTTCGGGGTGCCGGAGACGAGCCGGCCGAGCGGGTGCCCACCGTAGACGGCCTCGGCGAACAGGTCGTGCACCTCGTCGTCGGGCTCGTCGTCGTGCATCGCGATCTCTTCGAGGATCACCCCGCGCTCGGTCTCGACGTCGGCGGCGGCGAGCACCGAGTCGGTGAGCAGGTCGCCCATCACGTCGATGGCCAGCGCCAGGTCCGCGTCGAGGACGCGGGCGTAGTAGCAGGTGTACTCCTTGGTGGTGAACGCGTTGGTCTCGCCGCCGACCGCCTCGATGGTCGACGAGATGTCCAGCGCGCTGCGCCGCCGGGTGCCCTTGAAGAGCAGGTGTTCCAGGAAGTGCGAGGCGCCGCCCATCTCGGGCGTCTCGTCGCGGGAGCCGATCGGCACCCACATGCCCACGGAGACGCTGCGCATCGCCGGGATCGCCTCGGTCAGGATCCGCACCCCGTTGGGCAGCACAGTCCGTCCGACGGTCCCACCGAGCCGATCATCACCGGGAACAATGTTGCTGACACCGCGACGGGCGCGGTCGAAAGACCGCGCCCGCCCCGTGATGCTGTACTCGCGGGAAACCCGCACTGTGTCCTACTTCCTGCTGATGAACCTGGGTCGAGCTGACTAGCTGTGGCGCGTGCGGCGGCGGCGCTGGCCGCCGCCGTCGCCCTCGCCGCCGCGCTCGGTCCGCTCGCCGCC